>NZ_JBHWBW010000615.1:0-3974 GCF_042735675.1 Kitasatospora sp. NPDC059571 | reverse complement strand
CGGGGGGGGCGTCGCCGCGGACCGGGCCCGGCTGCGCGACCGCGCGCCCGCCGAGCCGCTCGGGCCGGAACTCGTCCGCTGCTCCGACCGGCTGGCCGCGCTCCCGCTCGACGCCCGGCGGCACGAGGAGCTCGCGGTGGAGGTGCTGGACGCCGCCCTCGGCTGGGTGCTGGCGGGCCGCCCCGACCCGGCCGGAGCCACCGCCGGAACGGCCCCGGCCGGGGGTGTGACCGGGGCTGCGGGAGCGGCCGCGGCGGACGCGTACCGGGTGCTCGGACATCGTGCCGAGGAACGGGAACTGCGGTTCGCCCTGGAACACTCCTACCGGGTGTTGGCGCGGTTGTCCGACCGGGCCGAGACGAGGATCGACATGGTGGAACGGGCCAACCGGGCCCGTCCCCGGACGTGGGTGTGAGCAATGCCGCAGCAGCAGACCGTGTGCCCGACCTGTGCCGAGCCCCTTGACCCGGACGACGCGTACTGCGGGGGCTGCGGGCTGAGTCTGACGACCCCTCCGGCGGTCGCCGGGCCGGCCGCCGCCACCGGTGCCACCGGTGCGCCCGGCGGCGGACCGGCCGCGGTGACGGACCACGCACCGGCGGGCCGCCCGGAGACCGGCCACGCCGACACCGGCCGGCCGGCCGCGGGCGGCTGCGCGCACTGCGGGGCCGCCGGGGTCGCCGCCGACGGGTACTGCGAGTCCTGCGGCAAGGCCCAGCCGAAGCCGCGCGACCACCAGGAGAAGGCGCTCGACGGCATCGCCGGGGTCAGCGACCGGGGGCTGCGCCACCACCGCAACGAGGACGCGTTCACCGTCGCCGGGACGTCGCTGCCCGACGGCTCGCCCGCCGTGGTCGCCGTGGTCTGCGACGGGGTGTCCTCCTCCGCACGGCCCGACGAGGCGTCGGCGGCCGCGGTCGACGCCGCCTCGGAGTCGCTGCTCAGCTCGCTCGAACGGGGCAGCGACCCGGCCGACGCCATGCGCCGCGCCATCACCGACGCCAACGCCGCGGTGACCGCCCTCGCCCACGACGGCCGGACCCCGGTCCAGCCCGGCGGCGGTGTCAACGCGCCCGCCTGCACCTACGTCAGCGCCGTCTCGTCGGCCGGGCTGGTCACCATCGGCTGGGTCGGCGACACCCGCGCGTACTGGATCCCGGACGACCGCGAGTCCGCCGAGCCCTACCGGCTGACCGAGGACGACTCCTGGGCCGCCCGGATGGTGTCCGCCGGACTGATGGCCGAGGCCGAGGCCTACGCCGACCCGCGGGCGCACGCGATCACGGGCTGGCTCGGCGCCGACGCCGAGGAGCTGCTGCCGCACACCGTCTCGTTCACCCCGCACGTCCCCGGCGTCGTGCTGGTCTGCACCGACGGCCTGTGGAACTACGCCGAGGCCGCCACCGACCTGGCCGGCGTGGTGCGGACCGACGCCCGGACGGAGCCGCTGGCCGCCGCCCAGGCGCTGGTGGCCTACGCCGTCGGCGCGGGCGGCCACGACAACATCACCGTCGCCGTCCTGCCGATCACCCCGGCGGTCGAGGAGCACGAGCCGACCCTGCTCGACCTGCCCGTCCAGCGGCCCGCCGCCGAGGGTTCGGTCGGCACCGGTGCGGGCGGCCCGGGTGCCGTGGCCGCCGTGGGCGGCCCGGCCGCTGCGGGGTACGACGCCACGCTGCCCGACCTGCCGGTCGTCCCGGCGGTGCCGCCGATGCCCGCGTTCGCCCCGGCCGTGCCGCCGGCCACCGACTGACCCGACCCGCCGGGCCGCCGCCCGGTCCGACCCCACCGCCCTCCCGCCGTTCCCTCCAGCCGTCGTTCCGACCCCCACCGCCGTTCCGCCCCGCCGCCGCGACCGCCGTCCGGCGGGGCACCGGCCCGCCCGGCACCGCGACCACGCACCGACCGACGACCACCCGCCTGACCGCTCGACAGGGAGCCCTCACGCCATGGCAAGTCCGTCCGCGCCGCACACGCCCCGCTTCACCGTCGACGTCTTCCAGAACGAGTACCTCGCCGAGGGGGCCCGCGAGGTCAACGCGATCGTCACCGTCAGCGCCGCCGGCACCGGACTGGCCGGTGGGGCCGGCGACGGCCCGGCGGCAGCCGTGGTGATCATGATCGACTGCTCGGGGTCGATGGACTCCCCCGCGTCGAAGATGCGCAACGCCCGCGAGGCGACCGCCGCGGCGGTGGACACCCTGCGCGACGGCGTGGCGTTCGCCGTCGTCGCCGGAACGCACGAGGCCGCCGAGGTGTACCCGGGCGACGGCAGGCTGGCCGTCGCCGACGACGCCACCCGGGCCGGCGCCAAGCAGGCGCTGCGCCGGCTGAGCCCCCTCGGCGGGACGGCGATCGGCACCTGGCTGGCCCTGGCCCGGCGGCTGTTCGACAGCCGGCCCGACATCGCGATCCGGCACGGCATCCTGCTCACCGACGGCAGGAACGAGCACGAGAAGCCCGCCGACCTCCAGCGGGTGCTGGACGAGGCCGCCGGGCGGTTCACCGTGGACTGCCGCGGGGTGGGCACCGACTGGGAGGTCGCGGAGCTCCAGCGGATCTCCGCCGCCCTGCTCGGCACCGTCGACATCGTCGCCGAGCCCGCCGACCTGGCCGACGACTTCCGCGCCATGATGGCCGCCGCGATGGACAAACAGGTCGCCGACGTCGCGCTGCGGCTCTGGACCCCGGTCGGCGCCGAGGTGGCCTACGTCAAGCAGGTCGCCCCCGAGGTCCAGGACCTGACCGGCCGGCGCACGGAGGCCGGGCCGCGGGCCGGCGACTACCCCACCGGTTCCTGGGGCGACGAGAGCCGGGACTACCACGTCTGCCTCAAGGTCCCGGCCGCCGCCGTCGGCGACGAGATGCTGGCCGCGCGGATCAGCCTGGTCCACCCGCAGCCCGGCGGAACGGCCGGGGTACTCTCCCAGGGCCTGGTCCGCGCCGTCTGGACGGACGACCTGGCCTCCTCCACCCGCATCGACCGGCAGGTCGCGCACTACACCGGCCAGGCCGAGCTGGCCTCCTCCGTCCAGGAGGGGCTGGCGGCCCACCGTGCCGGGGACCTGGACCGGGCGACCGCGAAGCTCGGTGCGGCCGTCCGGCTGGCCCGCGCGACCGGCAACGACGCCACCTTCCGACTGCTGCAGAAGGTGGTCGACGTGGTGGATGCGGAGGAGGGTACGGTTCGATTCCGTAAAGACGTGAGTGAGGCCGACTCGATGACACTCGAGACCCGGTCGACCAAGACCGTGCGTGTGAAGAGATGACCGGCCACCTCCCGGGGCCGGACCTGCTGGAATGTGGGGGATAGATGCCGATCTGCCCTAGGGGCCATGAGTCGCAGGCCGAGGACTGGTGCGACTTCTGCGGCTTCCCGATGACTCCGCCGCCCGGCCTGGCCGTCCCGGGCGCCCCGCCGGCCACGGGCTCGCCGTTCGGCGCGCCCGCCGGAGCCCCCGGGCCCGGCTACCCGCCGCCGCCCGCCACGGCTCCGCCCGCACCCGGTGCCGGACGCCCGGGCGCCGGTCCGGCCGCCCCCGGCCACGGGCCCGACCACGGCGCCGGCGGCTACGACCGCCGTTCGTACGAGAACCCCTCGTACGAGCCGCCGCGCTACGAGCAGCAGGGCTACGACGCACCGCAGCAGTACGGGCAGCAGCGCCCCTACGAGGAGGAGCCGTACGAGCGCTCGGGCCTCGGCGGGCTGTCCATCGGCGGCGGCTCGCGCGGCGGGTCCCCGGACGTCACCGCCGGGCTGGTCACCTGCCCGATCTGCCGTACTCCGCAGACCGGCCGGTACTGCGAGGAGTGCGGGTACGACTACGACCTGTCCGCCCCGCCGCGGGCGCAGGCTCCGGCCGCCCCGATCGCACCGCCCACGGCTCCCCCGCCGCCGCCCGCCGCTCCGCCGGGCCCGCCGCCCGCGGGCCGGGGCGGCTACGGCTTCCCGCCGCCCGCCGCGGCCGCGGCCC
>NZ_JBHWBW010000614.1:0-3974 GCF_042735675.1 Kitasatospora sp. NPDC059571 | reverse complement strand
TGGCAGCGGCCTGATAGCCACACCCAGCGCCCCTGGGCGACCCAACCTTACGAATGGCTCGATCAACCCGACTCAGAAGGTAGAGCGGCCTGACCTGGGCTCAGGCCCGGGCGCGGCGTATGTCGATGTTGCCCCAGCGGGTCCGGGCGCGGATCTTGACGGTCTCCTCGGACTCTCCCGGGGGCGCGGAGTCGGCCAGGGTGTTGCGGACCTGGCCGCGTTCCGAGCTGACGTCGAGCCAGGCGGCGGTGCCCTCCCGGATGCCGACCTCGATGGCGCCGTAGGCGGTCTCCAACTGGGCGGCTCCGCGGGCGACCTCGGCGACCCGCAGGGTGCCGTGCGCGGTGGTGGCGGTGATGGAGCGTTCGGCGTGCATGACGTCGATGTCGCCGTGCGCGCCGCTCACCCGCAGGTCGCCGAGGGCGGTGCCGACGGTCGTGCTGCCGTGGGAGTTCTTCAGGACGGCGGGGCCGTCGACGGTGCCGACGCGGAGACTGCCGGAGCTGGTGGTGATCTCGGCCGCGCCCTCGACCCGGTCGACGGTGATCGAGCCGTGCGAGGCGGCCAGCCGGAGCGGCCCGGTGGTGTCCAGCCGGACGTCGCCGGACGAGGTCTTCACCCGGACCTCGCCGAGCCGCCCCTCGCCGAGCACCTGGGTCCACAATCCATTCACGTCGACGTGCGAGCCCGCGGGCAGTTCGACCGTCACGTCGACGGCACCGGTGGGCCCGACCACCAGACGCTGCTTGGTCCGAACGGTCAGGACGCCGCCCGCGTACGTGACCTCGGTCTGCTCGGCGGCACGCACGTCCCGGTCCTTCTTCGGGTCGCGGGGCTGCACCTCGACGACCGTCTCGGGGCGGTCGCCCGCGGTGAGACGGACGGAGCCGGCGGCCACGTGGGCATGGGCGGAAATCGGTTCGGGCGTGTCGAAAGAAGGCATGGCTGTACCGTCCTCCTGGGTCATGGGGTCGTCCCTGCTGGTGGGACGTGGTGTGGGTGAAGCGGGTGGGCGGGCTCGGGGGCGGTCAGCGCACCCAGCCCGTGAAGCTCTGTCCGACGGCGCGGGCCCGCTCCGCCGAACGCGGCCGCGCACCGCCGTCGACCGCGGCCGACACGGCTCGTACCAGCCACGCGTTGACCGACAGGCCCTCGCGGCTCGCGGCCTCCTCGGCGCGCGCCTTGAGGTGGGCCGGGAGGCGCAGATTGACACGGGCGGTGCCGCCCTCGTCCTCGTCGGCGGGCGCCGGTGCCTTGAGCACTTCGACGGGCGCGGCGACCGCCTCCACGGTGCCGTGGTCGGTCGGCGGGAGTGTCACCACGAAGTCGGGGTCGAGCCCGCGCAACCGTACGTCGACCGAACCGGGGGCGAGCTCGCGGGTGATCTCGTCCATCGCGGCGGAGAGCACGTTGAGCATGGTCAGGCGGGTCGCCGACTCCAGCGGCGAGGTGAGCCGCTCGGCCAGCTCACGGGCTTCCTCCCCGCCGGCCTCGGCGGCCACCGCGCGCGCGCGGGGGGGGGGGGCGCCGCCGGCGGGGGGGGCGGACGGCTGCTCCGGCTGCGGAACGGCCGGGGCGACCACCGGAGGGACGGCGGCGGCCGGTGCGGCGGGCCCGGCGGGGAACGCCGGCAGGCCGGGCGCCGGCACGGCCGGTGCTCCCGTCCCGGCGTACGGCTGCGGGCGCGCCGCCCCGGCGGCCCTCTCCCACTCGCGGCGCTGCCGCTCGGTCAGCACGGCCGCCAGGTAGGCGGCCGGGTGCAGCCCGTACGGCGCCGGCCGCCCGGTCCGTCCGGCGAGCTCGGCGGCCAGCGATCCGGCCATCGTCTGCGCCACGGCCGGGTCCAGCTGGGCCTGCCGTCCGAGGAACTGCCGGATCGCCAGCCACAGCCCGTCCGGCACGGCGGAGAGGTCCAGGGCCACCAGCTCCCCGCCGATCGCGTGCAGCAGCGCCGGCGGGACCGGGGGGAGTTCCGCGTACGCGCGGGCCGCCTGCGGGATCCGCTCCCGCACGACCAGCGTGCCCGCGAAGAGATCGCCCAGCCTGCGTCCCTGCGGCGAGAGCAGCGAACTGATCACCGCGCCGGCGCCGACCAGCATCTGGATCTCCAGCACCCCGACCAGGCCCCGCACCAGGGCGTGCCGGAACCGCACCGGTCCGCCGTCCGACCGGACCACCCGGAGCCCCAGCGCCAGCTTGCCGAGCGAGCGGCCCCGCGACAGCGTCTCGACCATCACGGGCACCCCGAGCAGGAAGAACACGCTCAGGCCCAGGACCACCGCGGCCGCGGCCGCCTCGTCCAGGCCCGGCAGCGAGGTGAGGACGACGGTCATGGTGACCGCCAGCCCGATGAACTCGACCGACAGGTCCAGCGCTATGGCCAGGGCCCGGCTCGGGACCTTCGCCGTCCGCAGTCCCAGGACGACGGCCTCGCCCGTCACCAGGTCGCTCACCGCACCCACCCCACCCGTGTTTCCGTCATGATGTCCGGCGGCCAAACATACGGCCGCCCGGCTCTGGCAAGCTAGGCCCGCCCCGACCAGCACCGCGCCCGTGGAGCGAGCCGCATGGACCTGGACGTCTTCGTCGCCACTCACCAGCAGGAGTGGCTCCGGCTGGAGGAGTTGAGCCGCCGGCGCAGGCTCGACGGCTCGGAGGCCGACGAGCTCATCACCCTCTACCAGCGCGCCACCGGCCACCTCGCCCAAGTGCAGTCCGCCGCGCCCGACCCCTCCCTGGAGGGGCGGCTCACCACCCTGGTCGCCCGGGGCCGCAGCGCCGTCACGGGCGCGCGCACCTCCTCCTGGCGCGATGCCGGCCGCTACTTCACCGTCAGCTTCCCGGCGGCCCTGTACCGGGCCCGTCGCTGGTGGATACCGATCGCCGTGGTCTCGCTGCTCGCCAGTGCCCTCGTCGCATGGTGGGTCTCCACCCACCCGGAGGTCCGGGCCGCCCTGGCCGACCCGGCCGACCTGGGCGAGATGACCCGGCCCGGCGGTGCCTACGAGGCCTACTACTCGGCGCACCCGGCGACGGCCTTCGGCTTCCAGGTGTGGACCAACAATGCCTGGGTGGCCGCCCAGTGCCTGGTCTTCGGGGCCTTCCTGGGAATCCCCGTACTCGCCGTGCTCGCCCAGAACGTGCTGAACCTCGGCATCGGCCTCGGCCTGATGTCGTCGGCCGGCCGGCTCGACCTCTTCCTCGGCCTGCTGCTTCCGCACGGACTGCTGGAGCTCACCGCGGTCTTCGTGGCGGCCGGCGTCGGACTGCGCCTCGGCTGGACGGTCGTCGACCCCGGTCCGCGCACCCGCGGCACCGCCCTGGCCGAGGAGGGCCGCGCCGCGATCGGCATGGCGATCGGTCTCGCCGCCGTCCTGGCGGTCACCGGTGTCATCGAGGCCTTCGTGACCCCGTCAGGGCTGCCGACCTGGGCACGGGTCGGGATCGGCGTCGTGGTGGAGACGCTCTTCCTCCTCTACGCCCTGGTGCACGGCCGACGCATGGCCGCCCGCGGCGAGATCGGCGATGTCGCCGAGGCCGATCGGACGGACATCCAGCCCGTCGCGGCCTGAGCGTGGCGTGCAGGAGTACCCCCGTAGGGCTGGTAGGCTCGTGATCATCCCGCCAGGACCATTGACGTGGAAGTGACGGGCTAGTAGGTTTGAACGGTTGCGAACAGCTGGACAACGGCTGGATGCAGGCGTAGTGTCTACGACACCGTCGAACCGTGGCAGAGCGTCCGCAAGGATCGCCACCCGGTGCAGACAATTCCTCGGGACAGAGCAGTGCAAATCCTTTGATAGGGTTCACTACGAAGTCGAGGAAATCCCCTCCAGCGGGAATTCCGAGAAACGGAAGCCGGTAAAACGGTCGCCGCGGATCTGATAAGCTGGAAACACGAAAGAGCGAAACGCCCGGAGGGTCCGCTGGAAGGCGGTCCGAAGGAAGTGTCCGTGCCTTGAGAACTCAACAGC
>NZ_JBHWBW010000613.1:0-3977 GCF_042735675.1 Kitasatospora sp. NPDC059571 | reverse complement strand
AGACAGCCCCCTCCGGCGTTGGCTCCGGTGCCCCGGTCAGAGGCCCGCGATGACGGCCTCGGAGTCGAGGGTCGCGGCGACCGCCTGGATCACCGCGGCGATCTTGATCGAGGCCTGGATCACCTCGCGCTCGACGCCGGCCTTCTTGAGGACGGCCTCGTGCGAGTCCAGGCACTGGCCGCAGCCGTTGATCGCGGAGACCGCGAAGCACCACAGCTCGAAGTCGGCCTTCTCGACGCCCGGGGTGCCGATGATGTTCATCCGCAGACCGGCCCGCATGCTGCTGTACTCCTTGTCGGAGAGCAGGTGCAGCGTCCGGTAGTAGACGTTGTTCATCCCCATGACGGCGGCGGCGCCCTTGGCGGCGTTGTACGCCTCCGGCTTGAGGTTCGCCTTCGCCTCGGGCTCCAGCTCGCGGAGCACGGCGGGGGAGCGGGTGGCCATGGCGCAGGCCAGCACGGTGCCCCAGAGCTGCTGCTCCGGCAGGTCGGAGTTGCCGATGACCGCGCTCAGGTTGAGCTTGAGGTCCTTGGCGTAGTCCGGCAGGGCGGCCTTGAGGTCGTCGAGGGCCATCGGTCAGCCCGCCAGGAGGGCCTGGGCGTCGAGGGTGTCCTCGCCCTTGGTCCAGTTGCACGGGCACAGCTCGTCGGTCTGCAGGGCGTCCAGCACCCGCAGGACCTCCTTGGGGTTACGGCCGACCGAGCCGGCGGTCACCATGACGAACTGGATCTCGTTGTTCGGGTCCACGATGAACACCGCGCGCTGGGCGGTGCCGTCGGCGGCCTCGACGCCGCAGGCGCGCATCAGGTCGTGCTTGACGTCGGCCAGCATCGGGAACGGCAGGTCGCGCAGGTCCTTGTGGTCCTTGCGCCACGCGTGGTGGACGAACTCCGAGTCACCGGAGACGCCGAGGATCTGCGCGTCGCGGTCGGCGAACTCCTCGTTCAGCTTGCCGAACGCGGCGATCTCGGTCGGGCAGACGAAGGTGAAGTCCATCGGCCAGAAGAAGACGATCTTCCACTTGCCCTCGTAGGTCTTGTGGTTGATCTCGGCGAAGGCGTTCGCGGCGTCGAGGTCGACACAGGCGTTGAGTTCGAACTCGGGGAACTTGTCACCGATCGTGAGCACGTTCGCTACTCCTGGTTTGGGATATGAGGGAGAATGCCCGAACTGCCTATGGTTCGACGGATTCGAGCGGTCTCCAGCCTTGCACACCGCCGACTGATCGGGGAAATAGCTAGACTCGATGCATCTGATCGGAGAGAGCTATCAGTACCGCCCCGCACCGCCCCAGGCCCCGCACCCCCAGCGTCGCCCAGCTGCGCGCCTTCGTCGCCGTCGCCGAGCACCGGCACTTCCGGGAGGCCGCCGCGGCCACCGGCACCAGCCAGCCCGCACTCTCCGGCGCCGTCGCGGCGCTGGAGGAGGCGCTCGGCGCCCGGCTCGTCGAGCGTACGACGCGCCGCGTCATGATCACCCCACTGGGCGAGCGCGTGGCCGACCACGCACGCCGGGTGCTGGGCTCGCTGCACGCCCTCACCGAGGAGGTCGAGGCGGCCCGCCGGCCCTTCACCGGACCGCTGCACCTCGGCGTCATCCCGACCGTCGCACCGTACCTGCTGCCCACCGTGCTCCGGCTGGTCCGCGACCGCTACCCGGACCTGGAGCTCCACGTCCACGAGGAGCGCACCCACACGCTGCTCGACGGCCTCGCCGCCGGCCGGCTCGACCTGCTGCTCCTCGCGCTGCCCGCCGGCGGCGCCGCGCCCACCCGGGACATCCCGCTCTTCGACGAGGACTTCGTCCTGCTCACCCCGCCCGGCCACGCGCTGGCCGGCCGCACCGACGTCCCGCGCGACGTCCTGCTCGACCTCGACGTCCTCCTGCTGGAGGAGGGCCACTGCCTGCGCGACCAGGCGATGGACATCTGCCGCGAGGTCGGCGCCGACACCGGCGGGCCGACCACCCGGATCGCGGGCCTGTCCACCCTCGTCCAGTTGGTCGCCGGCGGCCTCGGCGTCACCCTGCTGCCCGCCACCGCGCTGGACGTGGAGGCGGCCCGCTCCGACCGGCTGGCCGCCGCCCGCTTCGCCGCCCCCGCGCCGGGCCGCCGGATCGGCCTCGCCACCCGGCCCGGCGCCGCCCGCGCTGCGGAGTACGACCGCTTCGCCGCGGCACTGAAGGACGTGCTCGCAGACCTGCCCGTACGCATCGTCGCGTAGTCCGCGTCCGGCGCATCGCGGGGCGGCCGACCGGGCATACCGCAAGCGGCGGAAACGATCGATGGGGGTGGGGCCGTGTACGTCTCTCGGATCAAGGTCGCCGGGCTGCGCTGCTTCAGCGGCCCGCGCGCCGTCGACCTCGCCGTCGAACCCGGCCCCGGCTGGACGGTGCTGGCCGGCCCCAACGGCTCCGGCAAGTCCACCCTGCTGCGCGCGCTCGCGCTCGCCCTGGGCGCCCACCCGCCGGTCGACCCGGCGCACTGGATCGCCGACGGCAGCAGCCGCGCCGAGGTCGACCTGCCCGGCGCCGGCCGCTGGAGCACCGACGGGCCGCTGCGCTCACCGCACGCCGCGGCCCGCCTGCTCGACGCCGGCCGCACCGCACCGGACCGCCTCGGGGCCGCCACCGCCCGCCTGCTGGAGGACGGCGTCCTCCCCGACGGCTGGCGGGTCACCGACCCCGACCGCGCCCTGGTCGCACCGCCCGGCGGCCCCGCCCGGCCGCTCGCCGACCTCGGCAGCGGCATCGCCGGTCTCGCCGCCGTGGTCGCCGCCCTGGCCGGCGACGCCGCCCCCACCGGGCCCGCCGACGCCGGCTGCACCGTCCCGCTGCGCGCCGTGGCCCTGATCGACGACGTCGACCTGCACCTGCACCCGCGCTGGCAGCAGCAGATCGGCGGCTGGCTCACCGCCCGCTTCCCCGAGGTGCAGTTCCTGGTCGCCACGCACAGCCCGTACGTCTGCCAGGCCGCGGACCCCGGCACCCTGGTGCGCCTCGCCGGGCCCGCCGAGGCGGCCCCGCCCCGCGTCCTCGACGAGGACGTCCACCAGCGGGTGCTCTACGGCAGCGGCGACGACACCGCGCTCTCCGAACTGTTCGGCCTGCCCAGCGCCTACTCCGCCGCCGCCGAGGCCGAACGCCAGCTGCTGGTGCGGCTGGAGCGCAAGCTGTACGCCGGACGCGCCACCAGCGACGAGCTCGACGCCTACCGGCGGCTCGGCGCCAAGCTCAACAGCTCACTGGCCGCCCGCGCCGACGAGCTCTCCGCCCGCCTGCTGGGCGAGCAGCCGTGATCCCGCTGCACCGCCCGGGCCTGCAGCCCTCGCTCGCCGCCGACCTCGCCCGCCGCACCGAGGCGATCCGCGCGGCCGGCCCCAGCACCGCCGCGGGCCGGGCCGCCTGGCGCACCGCCCGCCAGCCCAAGGCCCAACTGCGCCTGCTGCTACGGCGGATGGCGCCCGGCCTGGAGCGCTGCATGTACTGCGGGGACAACCTCGGCACCGACATCGACCACTTCGAGCCGATCGCCCGCGACCCGCTGCGCACCTTCGACTGGCAGAACCACCTGCTGGCCTGCGCGCACTGCAACAGCAACCAGAAGCGCGACCGCTTCCCGTGCGACCCGGCCACCGGCGCGCACCTCCTGATCGACCCGGCCCGCGAGGACCCGGCCGACCACCTGGTGCTCTACCTGGACTCCGGCGCCTACGACGCGCTGACGCCGCGCGGCGAGGCGACCATCGACGTGTTCGGCCTGAACGCCCGGGCCGAACTCGTCCGCGGCCGCCGGATGATGTTCACCGTGGTGAAGTCGCTGCTGGCCGCCTGGCACGCGGCCGGTGCGGCCGGACGCGCCGGCGAGCAGCGCGAGTACCGGGCCGCCCTGCGGACGCTGCACCACGCCGACGTGCTGCGCACCGTCCTCGCGCTGCACCGCAGGCCGGCCCTCGCGGCCGCCGTGCTGGGCCCGGACC
>NZ_JBHWBW010000612.1:0-3985 GCF_042735675.1 Kitasatospora sp. NPDC059571 | reverse complement strand
TGGGTGTGTTGGATCGAGTCGACTGTGTGGTGGTGGCTCTCCGCGGTCGGGGGGGCGGCCGCGGGGCCCCGCGCCCCGCGGGCGGGGGGGGCGCGCCCCCCCCCCCCGCCGACGAGTGGGGTGACGAAGGCTTGACGACCAGCCGACCGATGCGCGGCATGGCCGTGCTGGCCACCGGAGCTCTGCTCTGGGGTCTGAGCGCGGGGCCGGCCTCTGCCGACTCGATCCGCGACAGCCAGTGGCCGCTTCAGAAGTACGCCGCCATGGCGGATGTCTGGCCGATCAGCCAAGGCGAGAACGTCATCGTCGCAGTGATCGACAGCGGTGTCACCGCCGATCATCCCGACCTTGCCGGCGCTGTCCTGCCTGGTGCGGACTTCACCGCCGACGGCGGCGACGGGCACAAGGACGTGGATGGCCACGGCACCTCCATGGCAGCCCTCATCGCTGGTCACGGCCATGGATCCGGGGGCAAGGACGGTGTCAGCGGTCTGGCGCCGAAGGCGAAGATCCTTCCGCTCCGTGTCGATCTCACGCATGGCACGGACATCTCCTCCAAGGGCTCGGAGGGGGAGATCAACAAGGCGATTCGCTACGCGGTGGACCACGGAGCCAAGGTCATCAACCTGTCCGTCGCCGGTGCCGAGCAGGCGGGTGAGCGGGAGGCCGTCAACTACGCCCTCAGCAAGGACGTTGTTCTGGTCGGCGGTACCGGCAACGACGGGAGCCACGGCACCCCGGTGCAGTACCCCGCAGCATTCCCCGGTGTGGTCGCGGTGGCTGCTGTCGACAAGCAGGGAATGCTCTGGGAGGACTCCGACCGAGGCCCTGAGGTCACCTTGGCCGCTCCGGGCGTGGACATCGCCACCATCAAGATCGGATCCGCGTCCGCGTACCACACCACGAACGGCACCTCCGACGCCACCGCCTACGTCTCGGCGATTGCGGCGCTCGTCCGCTCCAAGTACCCGAACCTCTCGGCCGGGCAGGTCATCAACCGGATGATCAAGTCCGCCGTCGCGCCGCCCGACAAGTCGAAGCCGCTGCCGAACGACTCGTACGGCTACGGGATCGCCTCGCCGCGGGAGGCGCTCAAGCCGAACCCGGCGGTGGACAACGGGCCGAAGGAGAACCCGCTGCTGGCCCGTGCCGAGTCGCACGGCGACGGCGGCGGCACGTCGGCCTCGCCGGCCGCCTCGCAGCCGGGCAGCGGGGATGCCGCGAACGGCGGCGGCCTGGCGGACACGGGCAAGAGCGACGACGGGACCCCCGTCTACGTGTTCGTGCTCGTGGGCGTGGTCGCGCTCGTCGTGATCGTCGGTGTGATCGTCCTGGTGCGGCGCTCGCGCGGGAACGGCAGCGGCGGGCCGGGCGGCAACGGCGGTGGAGGCGGTGGCGGCGGGTTCGTGCCGCCGGGGCCGCCGCCGTACGGGCCCGGGGCGCAGCAGTTCCCGCCGCAGCAGCAGCCGCCGTACGCCGGGCAGGTGCCGCAGCCGCAGGGTTCGGTGTACGGCGCCCCGCAGGGGTACCCGCAGCCGCCGGCCGGGACCGGCGGGGGCAACCCGTACCGCTGACGGCCGCGGCGCCGGCGCGGGGCGGACACGCTCACGGACGGCGCAGTATGTGAGGTCCGGCAGGGCCCTTCGGGTAGGGATGGCTCGTTCGTCCCCGACCCGAAGGGCCTTTGTCATGCTGAAGAAGATCGCTTCCGTCGTCCTGCTCGCCGCAGCCGCGAGCGCCCTCTCGCTTCCGGCCCCGGCCTTCGCCGACGGCCCGAAGACGCCGCAGGAGGCCGCGGTCTGCGCGCAGATGCTGGCCATGGTGATGCCCGTGGGCCTGACGCAGGCCTCGATCGACGCGATCTGTGCGGTGCAGGACGACGACAGCCGCGGCTGACCCGGCGTCGGCCGTAGGCTCGGCCGTATGGATGACGACTGCTACACCTGCCGGCAGACGGCCGCCGGGGCGGCGAACCTGCCGCCCCGTGAGCTGATCGCCGAGGACGAGCACTGGCGGGTCGCGCACGCCTTCGGCTCCGCGCTGGCGGGATGGCTCGTCCTGCTGCCGAGGCGGCACGTCACGGCGGTCTCGGAGCTGACCGGGGACGAGGCCGCCGGGCTCGGCAGCTGGCAGGTGCGGCTGTCCCGAGCGCTCGCCGAGGTGACGGGCTGCGCGAAGACGTATGTGGCGCAGTTCGCCGAGAAGGAGGGCTTCGCGCGCGTGCACTTCCACATCGTGCCGCGCGGCCCGGAGCTGGCGGAGGAGCTGCGCGGGCCGCGGGTGTTCGGGCTGCTCGGCGCCGAGGGCGAGCGGGCGGTGGGCGCCGCCGAGATGGACGCGCTGGCGCTGCGGCTGCGGACCGCACTGCGGCGCTGACCCCGGACCCGCCCCGGGGCCGGAGCCGGGGAGTCGGGGACCGGGGCCGGGGAGTGGCAGCATCTTGGCGACCGCTGGCGTTTCCGCCACTGGTGGGCGCCGGGCGGCCGCGGGCATCCTGGACGCATGATCACTCCTGACACCAAGGACTGGACCTGGGTCCTCGAACGCTCCTGCGCCGACTGCGGGCTGGACACGCCGGCGGTGGTCCGCGAGGACGTCGCGGGCATGGTGCGCGCCAACTCCGCAGCCTGGGTGGAGCTGCTGGCGGGCGACCCCGCCGGGCTGGCCGCGCGGCCGCAGCCGGAGGTGTGGTCGGCACTGGAGTACGCCTGCCACGTCCGCGACGTCTTCCGGCTCTTCGACCGCCGGCTGAACCTGATGCTGACCGAGGACGGCCCGGACTTCGCCAACTGGAACCAGGACGAGACGGCGGAGGCCGAGCGCTACGGCGAGCAGGCCCCGGCCGTGGTCGCGGTCGAGCTCGCCGCGGCGGCGGAGCAGCTGGCGTCCGCGTTCGAGCAGGTCGAGGGCGACGCCTGGCAGCGCACGGGAAACCGCAGCGACGGTGCCCGGTTCACGGTGGAGTCGTTCTCGCGGTACCTGATCCACGACCCGGTCCACCACCTGTACGACGTGACCGGCGTCCGGATCTGACGGCGGCGCCCGGCCTCCGCCCCGGCTACCCGTTCGGATGGGCGGCAGCGGGGGACCAGGCCGGGTCGACGGGCCATGCGGGCAGTCCGTGCGGCACCGCCTCGGCGAGCAGCCGGACGGGGCCGGTGCCGTCCCGGGCGGTGAGGACAAAGCGGTGCCCGTCGCCGATCCGGCGCGGCTCGAACGCGAGGTGGAGGAAGGGCGCATCGGGCGTCGCCCCGTCCGCGAGGCGCGCCAGTTCGGTCTCGACCCGCTGCCACTCGTCGGCCGGCACGTACTGCCGCATCACCGAGTGCCAGACCACCGTGAGGCTGCCCGGGGCGGTCTCCACGGACCGCAGGAACGCGGCCGCGCCGAGCGCCTCGACCTGCGTCGGCAGTTCGGCGGCCAGCCGCAGGGCGCCGTCCAGCCGGGCGGTGCGGGCGGGCTGGTCCGGCCAGACGTAGGCGCGCAGGGAGAGGGCGCCGTCGGCCGAGCGCGGGTCGATCGGGGTGGGGTCGCAGCCGCGGCGCCCGGTGAACTCCAGCGGGGCCGCCGAGGCGGGCAGCCACGCCGGCGGAGTGCCGCGCCAGGCGTCCGCGAGCTGCACGGGGGAGTCGGCCGGCCCGTAGGCGTAGCCGGGCGAGCTGCAGTGGAACCGGTCGGCGAGCAGGTTCAGCCCGGCGCTCGACCCGAGCTCGAAGAGCCGTACGGGGAGCCGCCGTTCGCCGAGCGTGTGCAGCAGTCCGGCGATCAGCAGGTTGGCCCGGCCGACCTCGTTGGTCTGCGGCGGGCGGGTCAGCCACTCCCGGACCCACGGCAGGTGGTCGGCCACCGCGGCGCGGAACTCCGGCCACGCGGCGTCCGGCTCGGCCGGGTCGACCGTGCCGCCGGCGCTGGGGTAGTGGGCGGCGAGGCCGGGCGCCCGGCCGGTGAGGACGAGGGCGTGCACGCCCCCGAGCCGCCGCAGGGC
>NZ_JBHWBW010000611.1:874-3994 GCF_042735675.1 Kitasatospora sp. NPDC059571 | reverse complement strand
GCCCTCCGGCGCCCGCGCGACACCCGGCCGTCTCACCCCCTGAAGCACCGCCCCACACCCCGCCGGGTCGAACTACGGTGGAGACCGCACCACCCGGCATCACCATCACGCAAGGAGATGTGCCCCCGTGGCCGAGCTGTTCTACGAAGACGACGCCGACCTGTCCATCATCCAGGGCCGCAAGGTCGCGGTCATCGGCTACGGCAGCCAGGGCCACGCCCACGCGCTGTCCCTGCGCGACTCGGGCGTGGACGTCCGTGTCGGCCTCCTGGAGGGCTCGAAGTCCCGTGCCAAGGCGGAGGAGGCGGGCCTGCGCGTCACCACCCCGTCCGAGGCCGCGGCCGAGGCCGACGTCATCATGATCCTCGTGCCGGACCCGATCCAGGCCGACGTCTACGAGGAGTCCATCGCGCCGAACCTGAAGGCGGGCGACGCCCTGTTCTTCGGCCACGGCCTGAACATCCGCTTCGGCTTCATCAAGCCCCCGGCGGACGTCGACGTCTGCATGGTCGCCCCGAAGGGCCCGGGCCACCTGGTCCGCCGCCAGTACGAGGAGGGCCGCGGCGTCCCGTGCATCGTGGCCGTCGAGCAGGACGCCACCGGTGGCGCCTTCGACCTGGCCCTGTCGTACGCCAAGGGCATCGGCGGCACCAAGGCCGGCGTCATCAAGACCACCTTCACCGAGGAGACCGAGACCGACCTGTTCGGTGAGCAGGCCGTCCTCTGCGGTGGCACCGCCGCCCTGGTCAAGGCCGGTTTCGAGACCCTGGTCGAGGCCGGCTACCAGCCGGAGATCGCCTACTTCGAGTGCCTGCACGAGCTGAAGCTCATCGTCGACCTCATGTACGAGGGCGGCCTGGAGAAGATGCGCTGGTCGGTCTCCGAGACCGCCGAGTGGGGCGACTACGTCACCGGCCCCCGCATCATCACCGCCGACACCAAGGCCGAGATGAAGAAGGTCCTCGCCGAGATCCAGGACGGCACCTTCGCCAACACCTGGATCGCCGAGTACAAGGCCGGCCTGCCGAAGTACAACGAGTACAAGAACGCCGACGCCGAGCACCTGCTGGAGACCACCGGCAAGAAGCTCCGCAAGCTGATGAGCTGGGTCGACGAGGAGGCGTAAGCGCCTTCGGGGGTTCATCCCCCTTGTACACCGCGGCTGTTCCCGTCCGGGTGATTTCGCCGGAGGGGAGCAGCCCGCCCCACTGCCCGCCGATACACTTCCGAGTGCGCGTCAGGCCCACAGCGTCGTGCGTCTAGCTACGCGGCATGCCACCTTCTCCCCGCTGGTCACGCCACCTACGTCCCGGGGCGAACCGGACAGTTAAGGACACACTGTCGTGAGCAAATCCGTAGTACTCATCGCCGAAGAGCTGTCGCCCGCCACCGTCGACGCCCTCGGTCCCGACTTCGAGATCCGCCACTGCAACGGCGCGGACCGCACCGAGCTGCTGACCGCCATCGCCGACGTGGACGCGATCCTCATCCGCTCCGCCACCAAGGTGGACGCGGAGGCGCTGGCCGCCGCCAAGAAGCTCAAGGTCGTCGCCCGCGCCGGCGTCGGCCTGGACAACGTCGACGTCTCCGCCGCCACCAAGGCCGGCGTGATGGTCGTCAACGCGCCGACCTCCAACATCGTGACCGCCGCCGAGCTCGCCTGCGGCCTGCTCATCTCGGTCGCCCGCAACATCGCGCCGGCCAACACCGCCCTCAAGCAGGGCGAGTGGAAGCGCAACAAGTACACCGGCGTCGAGCTCTCCGAGAAGGTCCTCGGCGTGGTCGGCCTCGGCCGCATCGGCGTCCTGGTCGCCCAGCGGATGTCCGCCTTCGGCATGAAGATCGTGGCGTACGACCCCTACATCCAGGCCGCCCGCGCCGCCCAGATGGGCGTCAAGCTGGTCTCGCTGGAGGAGCTGCTGGAGGTGTCGGACTTCATCACCGTCCACCTCCCGAAGACCCCGGAAACCATCGGCCTGATCGGCGACGAGGCGCTGCACAAGGTCAAGCCGACCGTGCGGATCGTCAACGCCGCCCGCGGCGGCATCGTGGACGAGGCCGCGCTCGCCAGCGCCCTGCGCGACGGCCGGGTGGCCGGCGCCGGCCTGGACGTGTACGCCAAGGAGCCGTGCACCGACTCCCCGCTGTTCGCCTTCGACAACGTGGTCGCCACCCCGCACCTCGGCGCCTCCACCGACGAGGCCCAGGAGAAGGCCGGCATCGCCGTCGCCAAGTCGGTGCGCCTCGCGCTCGCCGGCGAGCTGGTGCCGGACGCGGTCAACGTCCAGGGCGGCGTGATCGCCGAGGACGTCCGCCCGGGCCTGCCGCTCGCCGAGAAGCTCGGCCGGATCTTCACCGCGCTGGCCGGCGAGGTGGCCGTCCGCCTGGACGTCGAGGTCCGCGGCGAGATCACCCAGCACGACGTCAAGGTGCTCGAACTCTCCGCGCTCAAGGGCGTCTTCGAGGACGTCGTGGCCGAGACGGTGTCCTACGTCAACGCCCCGCTGTTCGCGCAGGAGCGCGGCGTCGAGGTCCGCCTGACGACGTCCAGCGAGAGCCCCGAGCACCGCAACGTCATCACCGTGCGCGGCACCCTGGCCGACGGCAGCGAGGTGGCCATCTCCGGCACCCTGTCCGGCCCGAAGCAGACCCAGAAGATCGTGGGCGTGGACGGCTTCGACGTCGACGTGGCGCTCACCGACCACATGGCCTTCTTCACCTACGAGGACCGCCCCGGCGTGGTCGGCACCCTCGGCCGCATCCTCGGCGACGCCGGCATCAACATCGCGGGCATGCAGGTCGCCCGGGACGGCTCCGGCGCGCTCGCCTCGCTGACCGTGGACAGCGAGATCTCGCAGGACGTGCTGAACGCCATCGCCGCGGAGATCGGCGCCAAGTTCGCCCGCGCGGTGAACCTCGGCTGAGCCCGCCTCAGGCCTGTGACCAGGGCCCGGGGGCGCGCGCGGGGGGGGGGCGCGCGCCCGCGCGCGCGCGCCGCCCGCGGCGCTGCAGCCCGGGCCCCACCGCCACAGCCCCCCCCCCCCGCCGGCCGCCCCCCCCCGGATCGTGAACGCGCTCGCCGCGCTCCACCTGGACGGCGGCCCGTGCATCGTGGTCGAC
>NZ_JBHWBW010000611.1:0-864 GCF_042735675.1 Kitasatospora sp. NPDC059571 | reverse complement strand
CCACCAGCACGGCGACCGCCATCCCGGTCTCGGCCAGGACGGTGCGGCGCAGCCCGGCGCGGGCCGGTGCGCCCGCCCCGGGCCCGCCGGGCCCGGGGGCGGGGGCGGGGGCCCTGCGCCGTTCCGGGGCCGCCGGGGGCGCCCGCGTCTCAGATACTAGGAAATCCAACTATTCGTGCAGACATCCTCGGCCCGGCGTCGTACCGTGAAAGGGCGATACCGTGAGCCGCCCCTGCAAGCCCAGGGCGTGCGGCCCGGTCGAGCCGGTACGCGCAGCGGCAGGCGACCCCTCCGGCGTACCCCACTCCCCACCCTCGGCGTCCCCTCGCGGACGCATGCACCAAGGAGCCGGTATGCCCACCGTCGCCGACCGTCACACCGCCCCCGCCACCGACACCCGCGCCCCGCGCCGCCGCCGCCGCACCGAGCCCGCCCCGAGCCGGGCCGCCGCGGCGCTGCAGCGCTCCCTGGACCGCCGCGACAACGGCGGCGCCACCGGGCACGGCCTGCACTGACCCGCCGCCGGGCGAGGCCGCCCGCCGCCCCGGTCGCCCCCACGGTCCTTACTGGGCCGAACGACTGACGCCCCGTCACCCGGTCGAGTGCACCGTGTGCCCGGGCGGGGGACGGCGCTCGCCCCGCCCGGCGCGATGATCCTAATTTGGTGCGTCCGGGAGGGTGATCGACGTCCGCGCGGTGCGGGCGGCCGCAGGATCTGGCCACCCCTGCCGGGGAGACCTCTTCCGTGCGCACAGCCGCCGTCCTCACCCTCGCCCTCACCACCCTCGCCGCACCGGCCGCCGCCGCACCGGGCCCCGCCCCGGCCCCTGTGTCGGTATCACACAGGACGCGGCCGACGCGCGT
>NZ_JBHWBW010000610.1:0-4012 GCF_042735675.1 Kitasatospora sp. NPDC059571 | reverse complement strand
GACCCGCGCTCCCGCCACCGGCGTTCGGGGCCGGTCAGCCGTGGGAGAAGGTGACGCGCGGCAGGACGCGGTCGAGCCAGGCCGGGGTGTGCCAGGCGGCGCGGCCGGTCAGCCGGAGGATGACCGGGAGCAGGACCAGGCGGACCAGCGCGGCGTCCAGCAGGACGGCGACGCCGAGGACGACGCCCATCTCCTTGGGCGGGAGCGGCCCGGAGAGGGCGAAGGTGAAGAACACCGCGACCATGACGCCGGCGGCCGCGAAGATCACCCGGCCGGAGTGGGCGAGCGCGCCGACCATGGCCTCCTTGGGGTCGCCGCTGCGTTCGTAGTGCTCCTTGGCGGAGGCCAGCAGGAAGACGGTGTAGTCCATGGCGATCGCGAAGATCATCGCGAAGAAGAACACCGGGGCCCAGCCGTCCAGGAACCCCTGCGGCTTGAAGCCCAGCAGTCCGGAGCCGTGGCCGTCCTGGAAGACGAGCCGTGCGACGCCGAACGCAGCACCGGTGGACAGCAGGCTCGCGGCGGTGCCGAGCGCGGAGATCAGCGGCGCCCGCAGCGCGACCAGCAGCAACAGGAAGCCCAGGCCCATCACCACGCCGATGACCAGCGGGGTCTTCTGGGTGAGCACGTGCTGCAGGTCGAGGTTCTCGACCGCCGCGCCGCCGACCAGGGTGCCGTGCGGGAGTTCGGCACGCAGGGTGTGCACGGTCGAGGAGAGCTGCGGGCTGGACGGGTCGACGGAGGGCACGGCCTGGATCATCGACCAGCCGGAGCCGTCGGCGGCACTCTGCGCGGGCATGACGCCGGCGATGCCGGGCGTGTGGGCGATCTGCGCGCCGACCGAGGCGGCCTGCCCGCCGGGGGTGATGATCTGCAGAGTGCCCGGGGCGCCGGGGCCGAAGGCCTGCTGGACGGCGGTGTAGCCGGCGCGGGCGCTGTCGTGGGCGGGGATGACGGTGATGGACGGCATCGCGGTCCGCAGGCCGATGACCGGTGCGGCGAGGGCGATCAGGGCGGCCAGCGCCAGGGCGCCGTAGCGGAGGGGGTGCCTCCACAGACGTTCGCCCCAGGCGGCGAACCGCGGTGAGCGGTGTTCGCCGGTCTTCACCCAGGGCAGGGCGAGGGCGTCGACGCGGTGGCCGAGCTTGCCGAGGACGGCGGGCAGCAGGGTAAGGGTGGCGGCGAGGACGAACAGCACGGCGAGCATGATGCCGCCGGCCATGGAGCGGAAGGCCGGGGACGGGACCAGCATCACGGCGGAGAGGCTGACCAGCACGGTCACGCCGGACAGCAGGACGGCCTTGCCCGCGGTGTCCATGGTCTCGGCCACCGCCCCGGCACTGTTCATCGAGCGTCCCATCCGTGCGCTGCGGAAGCGGACCACCAGGAAGAGGGCGTAGTCGATGCCGAGGGCCAGGGCGAACATCATGGCGAAGTTCATCGCCCAGACGGAGACCGGGAAGAGATGGCTGATCAGGACGAGGGAGCCGGCGGAGGCGGCCAGGCCGGCCATGGTCAGCAGCAGCGGCAGTCCGGCGGCGACCAGCGAGCCGAAGGCGAGCACCAGGATGGCCAGGGTGACCGGCCAGGACATGATCTCGGACTTCATCATGGCGTCGTGGTTGGCCGTGTTGAAGTCGCTCCACAGCACCGAGGCGCCGGTGGCGTGGACGCTGACACCGTCGGCGGACAGGGCGTTCAGCGGCCCCTTGAGGGCGTCGGCCGCGCGCACCATGTCGTCCGGGGACGCCTTGGCCCCGGCCAGCAGGATCGCGGTGCGGCCGTCCCGGCTGATGGTCGCGCCGGGCTGCGGCGGGACGACGGCGGAGATCCGGGGGTCGGCGGCGGCAATCCCGCCCGCCTTGGCGATCACCTGCTGGACGGCGGGGTCGGTGACCGGGCGGTCGGCGGCGACGACGATCTGCAGGGCGGTGGAGGCGTTGCCCGCGAAGTGCTGCTCCGCCAGCTGTCGGACCTTCACCGACTGCGAGCCGTCGGCCTGCCATCCGGCGCCGGACAGCGCGGAGGTGACCTGCGGGGCGAACGCACCGAGGCCGATCACCACCAGCAGCCAGCCGACGAGCACGGCCTTGACGTGCCGTACCGACCAGGCGCCGAGTCGGCCGAGAACGCCCGGGGGCCCGGGCGGTCCCGCAGGGGTCGCGGTGGACGGCCGGCCGACGGCGGTGTCCGGGTGATTCACGTGATGCTCCGTTCCTGGGGTGGCCCGACTGGGCGCAAAATACGGGTGGGGGTATACAGGAGGGCCAAGAAGAGGACCCGCCGAGGCGGGTCCGGAGGACACCGGTCAGTCCGCGAGGGCGTCCAGCGCGGCACGCAGGCGGGCGGCCGCCTCGTCGGCGACGGGAGCCAGCGCGGGCCGTTCGGTCACCCGCACCATGACCTGCGGGTCCATCACCTCGACCACGGTCCGCCCGCCGGTCGCGCGGACCACGACGTTGCACGGCAGCAGCAGCCCGATGCGTCGGTCGACCTCAAGGGCGCGGTGGGCGAGCGGCGGGTTGCAGGCGCCGAGGATCAGGTAGTCCTCGATCTCCTCACCGAGCCTGGCCTGCATCGTGGCGCGGACGTCGATCTCGGTCAGGATGCCGAAGCCCTGCTCGGCGAGTGCGGCACGCACGCGCTCGACGGCGTCGCCGAAGGGCAGATCGAGGGTGACGGGAATGCCGTAGTCCATGCTGCTGTCCGTTCGTAGCGTCGGTTCAGGCGGATCGGACGGTCGGGCCCGGCCGGAGCGCGGCGACCTCGAACGCTTCGCGAACGTCGGGCACCCACGCACCCACCGGTCGCTGCCGTACGGCCGCGAGGTCGACCTCCCGGACCGCGATCCGCCTTCAATACCCGGGGGGGGTATATCCAGACTACGACAACACCGGGGAGAAGGGCCGAATTCCACTGCGCGCCGACCGTGCGGGTTCCACCATGGCCGCCGCCCGCCACGCCACGGTCGCCGAGGTGATCCTCACAGTGGAGCCACCCGAGGGCCGGCTGCGGCGGCTCACACCAGTGCCCAACCGGCTACATTGAAGCCGAGAGTGGACAACCTTCCGCTGCGCCTGCGACGGCCTCCGCGACGGGCCGGCCCGGCGTCCGCCGGTGGGTACGTACGTCGGTCGCACGACGCGGCCCCAACGTCTGGAGCAGGGCATGAGACCGAATCGCTCCATTCCGGCGGCGACGGTGATCCCCGTCCTGATCTATCCCGACGTGCGCGAGGCGGTCTCCTGGCTCGGTGCAGCCTTCGGGTTCGCCGAGCGGGTGCGGATCGGCGAGGACCACCGCGCACAGCTCGCCTTCGGCGATGGTGCCGTGATCGTCGGTGATGTACGACACGATCGCCGCCCGCCACGCCCCGGCGAGGTCACTCACTCGGTGACGGTCCGCGTGGAAGACGTCGGAGCCCACTACGAGCGGTCCCGGCAGCACGGCGCACGCATCATCATGGAACCGACCGATTTCGAGTACGGCGAACGGCAGTACACCGCCGAGGACCCCGCGGGCCACCAGTGGACGTTCTCGGAGACGCTCGCGGACGTTGCCCCGGAGGAGTGGGGCGGGACGTCCGTCACGACCGATTGACGCACCCCCGGCGCCGCTGCGCGGCGGCGTGGGTGGCAGCCCGCGTCGGCGCAGGTCGTCCATGAGCCAGTGCCGCCGGCGGCACGATCGCGGAGTCCACGGTCCCCGCCCGGCCGGCACGGGTTCTCCGTCGATAGCCGTGTCTTCGCTCATTCCTGCACGTATGACGAGGCGGAAACGCGTTCGGAGGCGTTCGGGCCCGCAAAAATCCCCCGGCCCGGACGGGGCTCCCGTCCGGGCCTCAACCACCTTTCCCCGAGGGCTTGTTGCCGGATTCTGCATCGCGGGAGCAGGACCTTCGGGCGAGGCCTCCGCAGAACCGGCGGTGAAATATTCGCCCGCATCGGACCTCCACCTGCTACAGTCGAATTAGTTGCAGTAGTGGTTCCCATGAACGTTTTGTGCGCCGGGG
>NZ_JBHWBW010000609.1:0-4015 GCF_042735675.1 Kitasatospora sp. NPDC059571 | reverse complement strand
GCACCGGAGTGATCCGGTGCGGGCCCCCTCGCCGTGGTCAGCCCTGCGGCCAGGCGTCCGCGAGCATCTTGCGGGTGTCCGCGAGCAGTTGCGGCAGCACCTTGGTGTGGCCGACCACCGGCATGAAGTTGGTGTCCCCGCCCCAGCGCGGCACCACGTGCTGGTGCAGGTGGGCGGCGATCCCGGCGCCGGCCGCGGCGCCCTGGTTCATGCCGATGTTGAAGCCGTGCGCACCGGAGGCCGCGCGCAGCGCCGTCATCGCGTGCTTGGTGAAGACCGCGAGCTCGGCCGTCTCCGCCTCGTCCAGGTCGGTGTAGTCGGCGACGTGCCGGTACGGGACGACCATCAGGTGGCCGCCGTTGTACGGGTACAGGTTGAGCACCGCGAAGACCGAACCGCCGCGGGCGATGATCAGGCCGTCCTCGTCGCTGAGCGAGGGGATGCTGCAGAACGGGCAGCCGTCGTCCGGCGACGGCCCGGTGGGCTTGTTCTCGCCCTGGATGTAGGCCATGCGGTGGGGGGTCCACAGGCGGCGGAAGCCGTCCGGCTCCCCCACGCCCCGCTGCAGTTCGGGCTCACTCGTCATGCCGATCAGCATATGCGTCCCGGCAGGCGGGACGAACAGGCCGGGGCGGGGGGGGGGGGGGCCGCTCCCCGCACATTGCCCCGGCCCGCGGGGGGGCGGCCCCCCGGGGGGGGGCGGGCCCGCCCCCCCCCCCCCCCCGCCCCGGTGCGTACGGGATCAGACCTGGATGCGGCGCTGCACCGCGTCCACGATCTCGGCCACCGCGTCGGCGACCGGAACGCCGTTCTTCTGCTCGCCGTCGCGGTAGCGGAAGGAGACCGCGCCGGCCTCGACGTCGTCGTTGCCCGCGATCAGCATGAAGGGGACCTTCTGCTTCTGGGCGTTGCGGATCTTCTTCTGCATCCGGTCGTCGGAGGTGTCGACCTCGACCCGGATGCCGTGCTTCTTGAGCTCCTTAGCGACGTCCAGCAGGTACGGCACGTGCTCGTCGGTGATCGGGATGCCGGTCACGGTGACCGGGGCCAGCCACGGCGGCATGGCGCCGGCGTAGTGCTCCAGCAGCACCGCGAAGAAGCGCTCGATCGAGCCGAACAGGGCGCGGTGGATCATCACCGGGCGCTGCCGCGAGCCGTCGGCCGCGGTGTACTCGAGGTCGAACCGCTCGGGCAGGTTGAAGTCGAGCTGGATGGTCGACATCTGCCAGGTGCGGCCGATGGCGTCCTTGGCCTGGACGGAGATCTTCGGGCCGTAGAAGGCCGCGCCGCCCGGGTCCGGGACGAGCGGCAGGCCCTGCTTCTCGGCCACGGCGGCGAGGACCGCGGTGGCCTCCTCCCAGGTCTCGTCCGAGCCGACGTACTTCTCCGGGTCCTTGGTGGAGAGCTCCAGGTAGAAGTCGGTCAGGCCGTAGTCGCGCAGCAGGTTGAGCACAAAGGTCAGGGTCGAGTCGAGCTCGTCCGCCATCTGCTCGCGGGTGCAGTAGATGTGCGCGTCGTCCTGGGTGAAGCCGCGGGCGCGGGTCAGGCCGTGCACCACGCCGGACTTCTCGTACCGGTACACCGTGCCGAACTCGAACAGGCGCAGCGGCAGTTCGCGGTAGGAGCGGCCGCGCGCGTCGAAGATCAGGTTGTGCATCGGGCAGTTCATGGGCTTGAGGTAGTAGTCCACGCCCTCGTCGAGCTGCATGGGGGGGTACATGCCGTCGGCGTACCAGTCCAGGTGGCCGCTGGTCTCGAACAGCTTCCCCTTGGTGGCGTGCGGGGTGTAGACGAACTCGTAGCCCTCCTCCTCGTGCCGGCGGCGCGAGTAGTCCTCCATGGCCCGGCGGATGATGCCGCCCTTGGGGTGGAAGACGGCGAGGCCGGAGCCGATCTGCTCCGGGATGGAGAACAGGTCGAGCTCATTGCCGAGCTTGCGGTGGTCGCGCTTCTCGGCCTCGACCAGGAAGTCCAGGTGCGCCTTCAGCTCGTCCTTGCTCGGCCACGCGGTGCCGTAGATGCGCTGCAGCATCGGGTTCTTCTCGCTGCCGCGCCAGTAGGCGGCCGCGTTGCGCATCAGCTTGAAGGCCGGGATGTGCCGGGTGGTGGGCAGGTGCGGGCCGCGGCAGAGGTCGCCCCAGCACTGCTCGCCGGACTTGGCGTCCAGGTTGTCGTAGATGGTCAGCTCGCCGGCGCCGACCTCGACGTCGGCGCCCTCGCCGGCGGTCGCGGCGGAGCCCTTGAGGCCGATCAGCTCCAGCTTGTACGGCTCGGCGGCCAGCTCCTCGCGGGCGGCGTCGTCGGCGACCACGCGGCGGGAGAACTTCTGCCCGCGCTTGATGATCTCCTGCATCTTCTTCTCGATGGCCTTGAGGTCATCGGGGTGGAAGGGCTTCTCGACGTCGAAGTCGTAGTAGAAGCCGTCCTTGACCGGCGGGCCGATGCCGAGCTTGGCCTCCGGGAAGAGCTGCTGCACGGCCTGCGCCATCACGTGCGCGGTGGAGTGCCGCAGGATGTCCAGGCCGTCCTTGCTGGAGATCTCGACCGGCTCGACCTCGTCGCCGTCCTGGACGGCGTAGGCGAGGTCCTTCAGCTGGCCGCCGACGCGGGCGGCGATGATCGAGCGGTCGTCGGCGAAGAGGTCGGCGGCCGTGGTGCCCGTGGTCACCACGCGCTCTTCCCGATCGGGTTCGCGGTTGATGATGATCCGGACGTCGGTCACCGGTCTCTCCTGACATCTGTGGTCCGCAGCACTCTGCTGCGTCCCTCGATGGTACCGAGCGCCGCACGTCCGCCGTGCACCGCGCTCACCCCCGCGTCCGGCACGTCCGGCCCGCTCGACCTGCGGGGGCCGCACGGCCGCGGCCGGGTGCGCCGGGGCGCCCCGGGCCGATCCCCGGCGACGGCCGCCGGGGTGCGCGGCGGCGCGGCCCGGGCGGCCCGGGGTTGAGCCGGTGTCAACTGCGGTATCACCTGGGCAGAGCACGGCGCGCCCCCGGTCCTCGGCGGCGCGCCGGGCACCGCCCGGCGCCACGTGAGGGGTGGTCATGCAGCAGATCCGGCCCTGGTACGAGGGCCCACTCGCCTCGTTCGACACCGAGACCACCGGCGTGGACGTCGAGCACGACCGCATCGTGTCCGCCGCACTGGTCCTGCAGAGCGCTCCGGGCGCCCCCGCCACCACCGCGACCTGGCTGGCCGACCCCGGGGTGCCGATCCCGGACGGCGCCCGCGCGGTGCACGGCATCACCGACGAGCAGGTCCGCGCGCACGGCCGGCCGGCCCGCACGGTGGTGGCCGAACTCGCCCGCGCGCTGGCCGAACAGGCGCTGGCCGGTGTGCCGCTGGTGGTGATGAACGCCCCGTACGACCTGACCCTGCTCGACCGCGAACTGCGGCGGCACCGCGGCAGTTCGCTCACCGAGGCGCTCGGCGGCCTGGGCATGCTGGTGCTGGACCCGCGGGTGCTGGACAAGCACGTCGACCGCTACCGCAAGGGCCGCCGTACGCTCACCGACCTGTGCGCCCACTACGACGTGCGGCTCACCGGCGCGCACGACGCCTCGGCCGACGCAACGGCCGCGCTGGAACTCGTCCGTGCGCTCGGCGCCCGGCACCCCGAGCGGCTCGGCGCCCTGACCGCACCCGAACTCCACCTGCGGCAGGCGGTCTGGCACGCGGCGCAGGCCCGCGGGCTGCAGGACTGGTTCGACCGCTCCGGCACACCGGAGCGGGTGGACCTCGCCTGGCCGTTGCGCCCGGCCCGGTGCGACTGCGGCCGGCCGCTCGCCGACGAGCACCGCTGCGAGGCCGCCGCCTGAACCGGGCGGAGCGGCCCGCGCCGGTGCATCAACGCACGAGGCCCCGGGCGCGCCAGTGGGGCGGGGGCGCGGTGGGGGGGGGGGGTGGTGCGCTGTGGCCCGCCCGCTCTGGTCGTCCCGGACCGGGGCCAGCGGGGCGCCCTCCTCGCGGACCGCGCCGATCTCGTCCTGGTGGCCGTCGGGCAGTTCGAGGC
>NZ_JBHWBW010000608.1:0-4017 GCF_042735675.1 Kitasatospora sp. NPDC059571 | reverse complement strand
CCTCGGCCTCGGCGGCCTGCGGCTGAGCAGGCTGCGACTCGGCGGGCAGCACGGTCTCGGCCGTCTCGGCGGCGGCGCCCTGCGGCGCACCGGCCGGGCGGGACACCGCCCGGCGCCGGCGGCGCGGCGGCGCGGCGGAGGCGTCGGCAGAACTGTCGGCCGGTTCCGCAGCGGACTGCGGTTCGTTCTCAAGCATGCGGGTGGATCTCCCGTCAGGCCCCCGGGCTCCGCATCCGCGCACGGTTCAGCACCTGGGTCACGGTCGGGCACGGTAATGGCGTGCCGACTCCCACGGTGCTGCCGGGCGGACGCGAGGCCGCACAGGAGCTCGTAGTCTGGCTCGGCTCCCGCGGGGTGCGGGGCGCCGAAAAGTCTTCTGGTCTGACCAGTCTTCTCGTTGTCCAGGCCGGGCCGCGAGGCCCGTCTGCGTACGACGGCGCTCGCTCCCCTGGGAAGCCGCGGGGACCTGGGGAGCCAGCGGCCCGTACCGGGCCCTGGCTCCCGCCCGCTCGGCGGTCGGCGAAGGCGCGCGGCCCTGCCGCCGCTACTGCGCGGCCGCGGCCGCGGCGCGATCGAGCGCCAGCGGGTCGGTCACCGTGCCGGTCCCCTCGTCGAGCGGCCCCTGCGCCAGCCTGGTCACCTCAGCGGGGACCGGCGGCGCCAGGTCGGCCGTCGCACGGAGACCGGACAAAACGTCGTCGGGTCGTACGGCGGGTGTGGCGTGTCGTACTACCAGCCGCAGTATCGCACAGGGTGTGCCCGCACGAACATCGTCGGCACGCTCCGTGCCAGTGTCGTTACCATCCCCGACCTGTGCGGGGAGTACCTCCAGTGCCGCGACCGCACTGCGGGCGTCGAACACCCGCAGCCCGTTCTTGGTCATCCGCTGCACCTCGACCCGCTCGGCGGCCAGGAACGCCACGGCCGCGGCCTCCGCCTCGGACCGGTCCACGCCGTCCAGGCGCAGCTGCCACTCGGAGGCCTCCAGGCGCTCCACGAAGTGGGCGGTGCGGACCTCGACGGCGTCGATCACGTCCAGGCCCGGCGGGAGCGACCCGTCCAGCTGGGCGCGGAGCGCCTCGGGGTCGCGGGCCTCGGCGAGGCCGATCTCCAGGTACTCGGCCTCGCTGGCGACGCCGGTGGGTGCGGCGTTGGCGTAGGAGACCTTGGGGTGCGGCGTGAAGCCCGCGGAGTAGGCCATCGGGACGGCCGAGCGGCGGAGCGCGCGCTCGAACGCCCGCTGGAAGTCCCGGTGGCTGGTGAAGCGCAGACGGCCGCGCTTGGTGTAGCGGAGACGGATGCGCTGCACCGTCGGCGCGGGCGGCGGACCGTCGGGCGTGCGGCGTGCCAGGGCTGCTCAGTCCTTCGTCAGTGTCCCGTCCGGCCGTCACCGGCCGGATCCTTGTCAGGACAAGGGTACGCGCCCTGATCCACCGCCCGGACCGGGTCACCCCACAGGACCCGCCGCACCTCGCGCAGCACCCGCCGGACCTCGGCCTTCGCCGGCCACCACACCTCGCGCCGCACCCAGCGGCACGGCCGCAGGACGAGGGAGCGCCACAGCCGCCCGCCGATCCGCCACGCCCCGAGGAGCACCCGGCCCACCGCGGCCAGCACCGGCCGCAGCAGCCACCGGCCGCACCACGCCGCGGGCACCGCGACCAGCACCCGCCAGCACCGGGCCAGCGCCGCGCCCGCCACCCGGCCGACCGCCGCCAGCACCGCGCCCGCCGCCCGCAGGCCGGCGGCCAGCGCCCGGCCGACCAGCGCGATCAGCGCACCCGCGGCCAGGGAGGCCGCGGCGAGCGCGGCGCCCGCCGCCCGAAGGCCGGCCACGAGCACCCGGCCGAGCGGCACCAGCACGGACCGCCACGCCCACGCCAGTGGCTCCGCCACCAGCCACCGCCCGCACCATTCGAGCGCCGTGCCCACGGCGAGCAGGGTGGCCAGCAGCGCCCGGCCGAGGGGCACCAGCACCTGGCGGCCGAGCCAGGTCAGCGGCTCCGCCACCAGCAGGGTCGCCAGCCGGACCAGCACCGGGCCCAGCGGCCTCAGCACCCGCCTGTACGCCCGGACGAGCGGCGCGGCCACCAGCCACCGGCCGCACCACGCCAGCGCGCGCCCGACGGCGGTGAGCCCGGCGACCACCACCCGGCCGCCCGCGGTGAGCACTGCGACGACGGCCCGGCCGACCACCGTGAGCCCGGCGGCCAGCGCCCGGCCCAGCGGTACCAGCAGCCACCGGTACACCCACGCCAGCGGCGCGGCCACCAGCCACCGCCCGCACCACCGGGCCCCGGCGGCCAGCACCGCGAGGAGCCGGTCCACCGCACGCCCCACCGGCCGCAGCACGGCGAGCAGCAGTTCCCACAGCAGCCGCAGCGGCACCACCACGACCAGCGCGACGATCCGGGCCGGCACCCTGACGAACGCCACCAGGCAGCCCTCGGCGGGGCGGTCGTCGTCCATACCTCTCCTCATCGCACAGCGGCCCCCGGCGAGAACGCCGGGGGCCGACAGAGTTGCGCGATGGTACTACGGATTGACCACCTGAACGGCAGCAGTTTCCTGCCGGTCGGGGCGGCCCGGATGTACGTGTCCATCTGAGAACAGAAACCTCCGGGACCCCATCCACCGGGCCGCCGCCTCGTTGGTCAGGCCGTGAACACACGACCGGCACGGGAACGCGGCTTCCGCGTCGTCGGAGTGGCCAGCGACCTGAACGTCTCCGCGACCCGGGTTCCCCCGTGGAAGCGCCGGGAACTGGGGCACTGGCTGAACGAGCGCGCGCCCGATTTCGACGCCCTGCTCTTCTGGAGGCTGGACCGGTTCGTCCGCCGCCTGACCGACCTCAGCATCATGATCGAGTGGTGCGCGGACCACGGGAAGAACCTGGTCTCGAAGCACGAGGCCCTCGATCTTTCCACCGTGGTGGGGAAGGAGCTGGCGAAGGTCATCGGCGGGGTGGCCGAACTCGAAACGCGTGGCACCAGCACGCGCGTCGCCAGTCTCTGGAGCTACTCGAAGACCCAGTCGGACTGGCTCGTGGGAAAACCTCCCTACGGCTACACGACCAGCGCCTCCGGCAGGCTGGTCGTCGAACCCGGAGCCCGCCGCGTTCTGCGCTGGTGCCATGGCGCCGCACTGCGCGGGGTGCCGGCCCGCCGGATGGCCACCGTGCTCGTCCGGGCACGGATCCCCACGGGCGGCGGCGGCCGGTGGACCGCCGCAACGGTGCTGCGGCGGTTGCGGAACCCTGCGCTGCTCGGGTGGCGGGTCGAGGCGGACCCGGACGCGTCCGCCCGCCGTTCGAGGATCGTGCGGGACCGGCACGGCCGCCCCGTTCGGGTGGCCGCCCCGATCTTCACCGAGCAGGAGTGGCAGTCGCTGCAGTCGGCCCTCGACCGCAGGGCGACGTCACAACCGGCCCGGAGGCCCGGCGGTGCAACCGAGTTCCTGGGTGTGCTGGTGTGCGCGGACTGCGGCACCAACATGACGGTCCACCGGACCAGGACGAATCAGCGTGCCTACACCTACCTGCGCTGCCGGGCCTGCCCGAGCGGAGGCCTGGGGGCACCGCACCCGGAGGTCGTGTACCAGCAGCTCGCCGCCGAGGTCGTGAGCCGGCTGGGAGACTGTGCCGTCCGGGTGCGGGAGTACCGGGCTGGCACAGCGGGGAACGGCCGGCCGGCGGTGCCGCATTGGGTCCTGTCCCCGAGCGGCGACACCTTCGCCGATCGCTGGCGGCGCGAAGGGGCGGGGACGATGGCCGAGGACCTGCGACGGGCGGGGGTCACCTGCCGTGTCCGCCGGGAGCGGATCCCCGGCCGGAGAGCGCCCGAGGTGGGTCTGGAACTGGTTCTGCCACCCGATGTCGAGGAACGCCTGATCGTCAGGAGCGATGTGTTCGCGCCCTGCCCCGGCTAGCGGCGCGCGGCCCCGCCCGCGCCGGGGGGGGGGGGGGGGGGGGCGCGCTCCCGCCTCTTTTTTATGACTGCGATCCGCTGTGGTTGAGTG
>NZ_JBHWBW010000607.1:0-4017 GCF_042735675.1 Kitasatospora sp. NPDC059571 | reverse complement strand
GCCCCCGTGGGGTGGGGCGCCGGGCCGTGCTCGCGGGGTGGGGGATCAGTAGTTGCCGAGGCCGCCGCAGACGTTGAGGGCCTGCGCGGTGACCGCGGCGGCGTCGTCGCTCACCAGGTACTCGACCATCGCGGCCACCTCGCGGGTCTCCACGTAGCGGCCCATCGGCACCCGGGTGGTGATCCGGTCGTGGGTCTCGTCCAGGGAGACGTTCCAGATGCCGGCGTAGTGCTCGCGCACCTTGGCCGCCATCGGGGTCTCCACGAAGCCCGGACAGACCGCGTTCACGGTGATGCCGGTGCGGGCCAGCTCCAGGCCGAGCGCCTTGGTGAAGCCGACCACGCCGTGCTTGGACGCCGAGTACGGCGCGGCGTGGACGACGCCCTGCTTGCCGCCGGTGGAGGCGATGCTGATGATCCGTCCGCGCTGCTTGCCGAGCATCCCGCCGGCGGTCAGCACCTCCTTGGTCATCAGGAAGACGCTGGTGAGGTTGGTGGTGATGACGTCGTTCCAGAGCTCGTCGGCGATCTCGGCGGTGGCGCCGCCGCCGCTGCGGCCGGCGTTGTTCACCAGGATGTCCACCGGGCCGAAGCGCTCCACGGCGGCCCGGACGTAGTCGCGGATCTGGGCCGGGTCGGCGACGTCGCAGGTGGTGCCGTCGACCTCCAGGCCCTCCTCCTGCAGCGCCTTCACCGCGGCGGTGAGCTCGTCGGCCTTCCGCGCGCAGATGAAGACCCGGGCGCCGAGCCGGGCGAGCCGGCCGGCGACCTCCAGGCCGATCCCGCTGGTGGCACCGGTGACCAGTGCCACCGGTGCGGTTGCCTCCGTCATGTCTCCTCCATCGCCGCTGATCAGGGCGGTCGGGTGCGGTTCGACGGAAGCGTGCGGCGCACCCCTGGAGGAGCGGTCGACCCCGGCTCGACGCCGCGGTCCCGGGCGCTGTCCGCGGCGTTCGAGCGGGGTTCGAGCCGCGCGGAGCACGGTGGGCGCGCGGGCGGGCCGCCCGCCGACCGAGGCACTGGGCCGAACGACCGGAGGAGCCATGCTCGCCACACGCGTCCCCACCGATCTCTACCTGCGGGTGCAGCAGTTCTACGCCCGGCAGATGCAGGCCCTGGACGACCTGCGCTTCACCGAGTACGCGGCCACCTTCACCGAGGACGGCAGCTTCCAGCACGCCCCCGGCGTCGAGCCGGCCCGCGGCCGCGCCGCGATCCTCGGCGTCCTGGAGGACTTCAACCGCCGCTTCGAGGACGACCCGGTGCAGCGCCGCCACTGGTTCAACCAGATCGTCCTGGACGAGCAGGAGGACGGCTCGCTGCGCTCCACCGTCTACACCCTGGTGGTGCACGCCCGGCCGGGCGTGCGGCAGCCGGAGATCGCGCCGAGCTGCGTGGTCCACGACGTGCTGGAGGTCACCGACGGCGAGGTGCTCACCCGCTCCCGGCTGGTCACCTACGACCACCTGGTCTGATGGCGCTCGGCACCGCGGCCGTCCTGACGCCCAGCGTGCAGGAGGTCGCCGACGGGGTCTTCGCGTACGTCCAGCCGGACGGCGGCTGGTGCCTGAACAACGCCGGCATCGTGGTGGACGGCGGCGAGTGCGTCCTGGTGGACACCGCCGCCACCCGCTACCGGGCGCTCGGGCTGCGCGAGGCCGCCGCCCGGCTCGCGCCGGCACCGGCGCGGATCGTGGTCAACACGCACTTCCACGGCGACCACACCTTCGGCAACTGCGTGTTCGCCGCGGACGCGGTGGTGGTCGGCCACGAGCGGACCCGCACCGCGATGGCCGGGGCCGGGCTGCACCTCACCACGCTCTGGCCGGACGTCTGCTGGGGCGGCATCGACCTGGAGCTGCCCGCGATCACCTACCGCGACCGGATGACCGTGCACGCGGGGGAGACCGCGCTGGAGCTGAGCCACCCCGGCCCGGCGCACACCACCGACGACACCGTGGTGTGGCTGCCCCGGCAGCGGGTGCTGTTCACCGGCGACCTGGTGATGTCCGGGGTCACCCCGTTCATCGCGATGGGCTCGCTGGCCGGCTCGCTGGACGCGATCGCCGCACTGCGGGCGCTCGACCCGGTCACCGTGGTGCCCGGGCACGGCCCGGTCGGCGGCCCCGAGCTGCTGGACGAGGCGGAGGCGTACCTGCGTCGGCTGGAGGTGCTGGCCCGCGGCGCCAGGGCGGCCGGGCTGACCCCGCTGGAGGCGGCCCGGCACGCCGACCTCGGCCCGTTCGCGGACCTGCTGGACGCGGAGCGGCTGGTGCCCAACCTGCACCGGGCGTACGCGGAACTGGACGGCGCCGAACCGGGCGCGTTCCTGGACATCGCCGAACTGTTCGAGGACATGGTGCGGTTCCACGGCGCGCTGCCGGAGTGCCGGGCCTGATCCGGGGCCGCCGGGCCCCGGCTCCAGCGGGGTTCGAGCGCGCTTCGAGCGGCGACCGGGAACGTCGCGGGGGAATCCCCACAACCGGGACATCTCGTCCCCCTGGCCGCACGGAGGAGCCATGACGACGACCCCCGAGACCGCCAAGCCGGCGGCGCCGCCCGCCCGGGCGGCCGATCCGCCGCGCCCGGCCGTGCCGCGCCACGTCTGGCAGGTCGCCGCCGTGGTGATCGTCGGCGCGTTCATGGCCCAGCTCGACGGCGCCCTGGTCAACATCGGCCTGGCCACCGTCGCGGCCGACCTGCATGCCTCGCTGCAGACCTCCCAGTGGCTGGTCAGCGGCTACCTGCTGGCCCTGGTGGCCGGGCTGCCGCTGTGCGGCTGGGCGGGCCGCCGGATCGGCGCGGGCCGGCTGTGGGTGTGGTCGCTGGTGGCGTTCACCGTCGCCTCGGTGCTCTGCGCGGTGGCTGGCGACATCCGGGTGCTGATCGCGGCCCGGGTGCTCCAGGGCGTGGCGGGCGGCCTGCTGCTGCCGGTCGGCCAGACGGTGATCGCCCAGGTCGCCGGGCGCGAGCTGATGGGCCGGGTGATGAGCTCGGCCGGCGCCGCGCTGGTGCTGGCACCCGCGCTCGGCCCGGTGCTGGGCGGCCTGCTGATCGCCCACACCTCCTGGCCCTGGCTGTTCCTGATCAACGTCCCGGTCGGCGTGCTCGGCGTGTGGCTCGGTCTGCGGGTGCTGCCGCGCGGCGAGCCGCAGGCGTCCACGGGCTTCGACACCGCAGGCTTCGCGCTGATCGGTGTCGGCCTGCCCGCACTGACCTACGCGGTGAGCACCGCGGCCGAGCCGGGCGGGCGCACCGCCACCGGCTTCTGGCTGCCGCTGGTGCTGGGCCTGGCAGCGCTGGCCGCGTTCGTGCTGCGGGCCCGCCGCACCGCCGCGCCGCTGCTCAACCTGGGCCTGTTCGCCAACCGGGTCTTCACCGCGGCGTCGGTGTCCGGCTTCCTCGCCGGGGCGATCCAGTTCGGCGCGCTGGTGATCTGGGCGCTGTACTTCCAGCAGCTGCGCGGCTACGGCGTGATCGCCTCCGGGCTGGCCATGGTGGGCTTCGCCCTGGGGGCGGCCCTGCTGCCGTTCGCGGGCCGGCTGACCGACCGGTTCGGCGGCGGCCCGGTGGCGCTCACCGGGGCGCTGCTGACCGGGGCGAGCGTGCTGCCGGTGGCGCTGCTGCCCGCCGACACCCCGCTCTGGGCGCTGGAGGCCTGCCTGTTCGCGCTGGGCGTGGCCAACGCGCTGTCGGTGGTGCCGTCGTCCACCGCGGCCTACGTCAGCGTGCCGCCGCAGCAGGTGCCGGACGCCGTGACGGTGATCAACATCTTCCTGCGGCTCGGCGGCGCGGTCGGCGCCTCCCTGCTCATCGCGGTGCTGGGGGACGGCGGCGGCGACCGCGCGGGCCTGCTGGCCGGCTTCCACGCCTCGTTCTGGTGGCTGGCGGCCTTCTCACTGGTGTTCGCCGGGTGCGCGCTGGTGCTGGTCAGGGCCTCCGCGCCGCGGGACGGCCGGTGACGGTGCCGCACCCCGGCACCCCGGTGCGCCGCGGTGCCCGTCCGCTCGGGACGGGC
>NZ_JBHWBW010000606.1:0-4022 GCF_042735675.1 Kitasatospora sp. NPDC059571 | reverse complement strand
GACCGCCCGTGGGGGCGTGTCGCCGCCCTCCCCCCCCCGCTGGCCGGGGCGGGCGCCGACCGCGCCCCCCCCCCCCCCGAGGGCGCGCTGCCGCCCCAGCCCGCCGACGCCGCCCCCCGGGGGCGCCCGACCCCGCGGCCCCGCCGGATCCGCCCGCTCCGGGCGAGGATCCGGCGGGGCCGTGGCACGTTCCGGCGAGATCGCATACTTGCAGCCGACTGGCAATCAAACAGCAAAGCGGCGTACGGATATTGCGCTCATGTAGCCGCGAGATTACGGTTCCCCTTGCGTCGTCCCGCTCTGCACGGCCCGCACCCCCGCACCACCGGTCCCGCCCGTACCACCGGTCCCGCCCGCACCGTCGTGCGGTGACGGCACCCGGACGGCGCATCCCCGGCACCCCGAGTCGATGAGATGAGGAGCGGAAGATGGCCCCACCCATGCGCTATCGGAGAAGGGCGGTCGCCCTGGGCGGCGCGGCCGCACTGCTGGCCGCCGGCGGCGTCCTCGGCCTGACGGCCCCGTCGGCCTGGGCCGCCGCCACCGGCGGCAGCGGCGCGAGCCTGCCGTACGTGGAGGTCCAGGCGGAGAACTCGGCCACCAACGGCACGGTCATCGGACCGAGTTACACCCAAGGCCAACTCGCCGACGAGGCGTCGTACCGCAAGGCGGTGACCCTGCAGGGCGCCGGCAAGTACGTCAGCTTCACCACGCCGGTGGCGACCAACTCGATCGACTTCCGCTACAGCATCCCGGACACCGTGGGCGGCTCGGTCTACTCCGCCCCGCTGTCGCTCTACATCAACGGCACCAAGCAGCCGAACTTCACCCTGACCAACGCGTACAGCTGGTACTACGGGAGCTACCCGTTCACCAACTCGCCGGGCAGCAACCCGCACCACTTCTACGACGAGGTCCACCGGCTGCTGCCGGCCAGCTATCCGGCCGGTACGGTCTTCAAGCTCCAGGTCGACGCCGAGGACACCGCGTCCTCGTACACCGTCGACTTCGCCGACTTCGAGCAGGTGGGACCGGCACTCACCCAGCCCGCCGGCTCGGTCTCGGTGACCTCGAAGGGCGCCGACGCGAGCGGCGCGGCCGACTCCACCGGCGCCTTCAACGCGGCGATCAGCGCCGCCGGGCCGGGCGGCTCGGTCTGGATCCCGCCGGGCACCTTCAAGGTGCCGGGCCACATCGCGGTCAACAACGTCACGGTGGCCGGCGCCGGCATGTGGTACTCCACGGTCAGCGGTGCGGCCCCCGGCTTCTACGGCAACTCCGCGCCGTCCCCGAGCAGCGGCGTGCACCTGAAGGACTTCGCGATCTTCGGCGACGTGCAGGAGCGCAACGACAGCGCCCAGGTCAACGGCGTCGGCGGAGCGATGTCCGACTCCACGGTGGCGAACCTGTGGATCGACCACCTGAAGGTCGGCGCCTGGATGGACGGTCCGATGGACCGCCTCACCTTCAGCGGCATGCGGATCCGCGACACCACCGCGGACGGCGTCAACTTCCACGGCGGCGTCACCAATTCGGCGGTGACCAACAGCGACATCCGCAACACCGGCGACGACGGCATCGCCACCTGGGCGGACTCCGCCCTCGGCGCGGACGCCTTCGACACCATCGCGAACAACACCGTCCAGCAGCAGATCCTGGCCAATGCGATCGCGATCTACGGCGGCCACGACAACACCGTCAGCGGCAACCTGGTGAAGGACACCGGCATCGCCCAGGGCGGCGGCATCCACGTCGGCCAGCGGTTCACCTCGACGCCCGTCGGCACCACCACCATCAGCAACAACACCCTCGTCCGGGCCGGCAGCCTCGACCCGAACTGGCAGTTCGGAGTCGGAGCCCTCTGGTTCGACGGCAGCCAGGGCGCCATCACCGGCCCGATCAACGTCAGCAACGCACTGATCCAGCAGAGCCCGTACGAGGCCGTCCAGTGGGTCGAGGGCACCATCAGCGGGGTCAATCTGAACAATGTGACCATCGCCGGCACCGGGACCTTCGCTCTGCAGGAACAGACCGGCGGCGCAGCGAAGTTCACCAACGTCACCGCGACCGGCGTGGGCGCCGCCACCCCGGTGTACAGCTGCGAGGGCGGCAACTTCACGGTCACCGACGGCGGCGGCAACTCCGGGATCGGCGGGACGCCGCTCTGCGGCGGCTGGCCCACCCCGGTCTACCCGCCGTACCCGCCCGAGGGCGTCACCGCCACCCCGGGCGCGCTGAACTTCGGCTCGGTCGCCACCGGCGCCACCAGCCCGGCGCAGACCGTGACGGTCAGCAACCCGACCGGCGCGTCCGCGGCGGTCTCCTCGATCGCCGCCGGCGGCGACTTCGCACAGACCAACACTTGCGGCTCGGCGATCCCGGCGAACGGCTCCTGCACGGTCGCCGTCACCTTCGCCCCGACCGCGACCGGCAGCCGCACCGGCAGCCTGACGGTGAACGCGGGCGGGGTCACCAACACCGTCGCCCTCGCCGGCACCGGCACCGCCCCCGGGCCGGTGCTGGGCGCCGCACCGGCCGCGCTCTCCTTCGCGAGCACGGTGACCGGCTCGGCCACGGCCGCCCAGACGGTCACCCTGACCAACACCGGCACCGCCGCGGCCACCGTCTCGGGCGTCGCGGTGAGCGGTGACTTCGGCCAGACCAACACCTGCTCGTCCGTCCCGGCCGGCGGCTCCTGCACGGTCGCCGTCACCTTCCGGCCCACCGCCGGCGGCGCCCGTACCGGCACCCTGACCGTCACCAGCACGGCCAACAACAGCCCGACCGCGGTCGGCCTCTCCGGTACCGGCATCGACAGCACCACGGACGTCGCGGCCGGCCGCCCCGCGACGGCCAGTTCCAGCAACGGCGTGTACGTCCCCGCCAACCTCACCGACGGGGACGCCTCGACGTACTGGGAGAGCGCTGCCTCCTTCCCGCAGTGGGCGCAGGTCGACCTCGGCCAGAACTTCACGGTGGGCAAAGCCGTCCTCAAGCTGCCGCCGCCGGCGGCCTGGGCGGCCCGCACCGAGACCCTGTCGGTGCAGACCTCCACGGACGGCTCGGCCTTCACCACGGTGGCCGGCCCGGCCGGGTGGACCTTCGACCCGAACACCGGCAACTCGGTGACGATCGCCTTCAACCCCGCCACCGCGCGGTACCTGCGGGTCGCCGTCACCGCCAACACCGGCTGGGGCGCTGCCCAGCTGTCCGACCTGGAGGTGTTCCCGAGCGGCGGCGGCTCCGGTTCCGCGGTGTTCGCCACCGACCCGGCGGCGCTGACCTTCTCGGCCCAGGCGCCCGGCACCACCAGTGCGGCGCAGACCGTCACGGTCACCAACACCGGCAGCGCGGCCGCGACGGTGTCCGGCATCTCCACGACCGGCGACTTCGCGCAGACCAGCACCTGCGGCTCCTCGCTCGCCGCGAACGCCTCCTGCACCGTCCGGGTCACCTTCACACCGAGCGCCTCCGGCGCTCGGACCGGCAGCCTCACCATCGCCGGCAGTGCGAGCAACAGCCCGGCCACGGTGGCGCTCACCGGCACCGGCTCCGGCACGGTGGCCGCCAACCTCGCCGCCGGTCGGCCCACCGCCGAGTCCGGCCACAACGACGTCTACCCGTCGTCGAACTTGACCGACGGCAACCGGAACAGCTACTGGGAGAGCACCAACAACGCGTTCCCGCAGTGGGTGCAGGTCGACCTGGGCTCCGCGCAGAGCGCGAGCCGCATCGTCCTGCAGCTGCCCTCCGGCTGGGGCGCCCGCACCCAGACGCTCGCCGTCCTCGGCAGCACCGACGGCAGCACCTTCAGCACCGTCAAGTCCTCGGCCGCGTACACCTTCGACCCGTCCTCGGACAACACCGTCACGATCACTTTCCCGGCCACCACCCAGCGGTGGTTCCGGCTGAACATCACCGCCAACACCGGCTGGCCGGCCGGGCAGGTCTCCGAGTTCCAGGTCTGGAACATCTGACCGGCAGCGACGGCAGGGCCGCGGCCGCCGGGTGCCCCCGCACCC
>NZ_JBHWBW010000605.1:0-4044 GCF_042735675.1 Kitasatospora sp. NPDC059571 | reverse complement strand
GTTGCAGACGGCCCCGCCTCTTCACATGCACGCCGACGAACGGACGCTCTCACTCGCCGTGCGGCACGCTCACTTTGGGAAGGATCCGGCTCTGCTGCCCCATGCACCGCATGCCCTGCCGGTACGCCCAGATCGCGCGCTCCGGCTGCCCGGCGGCCTCCATGATCTCCGCGAGCTCGGCCCAGGCGGACGCCGCCTGCCGGCCGGCCTCCGAGGCCTCCAGCATCAGGGCGCTCCGCTCGTACGCCTCCCTGGCCGCCGCGTGGTCGCCCTGGAAGATCCTCGCCGCGGCGAGGACCAGGAGGGTCCGCGCGCTCTGCAGCCGGTGCCGGGGGCCGAGCAGGCCGAGCGCCCGCTCGGCGTGCTCGACGCAGGCCTCGGGACGGCGGCTGCGCAGTGCGACCCGGGCCAGTGCGGTCTCGCAGTAGGCGACGTCGATGTCACTGCCGACATCGGCCAGGGCGCTCGCGCTCTGGGTGAGCAGCCGCTGGGCGAGGGCCACGTCCGGCTCCTCGACGTCCAGCAGCACGGCGGCGTAGGCGTTCTGCAGCCGGGCCAGCGCCCGGGCGTCGTCCCCCTCGGAGTAGATCGCCAGCGCCTGCTCGATGAGACCGATGGCATCCGCCGTCCGGCCGCTCCGGTGCATCGTGACACTGGCGTTCCACAGCGCGGCGCCGAGCGCCTTCCGGTCGGAGACGCGGCCGGCCTGCTCGATCGCCTTGGCGGCGAGGTAGCCGGCCCGGTGCAGGTCGCCGCGCTCGCAGTGGATGCCGACGAGGGTCGACAGCAGCTCCACGCCGAGCCGGGTCGGGGCCAGGCCGAGCCGGTCCAGCTCCTCCATCGCCTCCTCGGCGACCGCGATCGCGTGGGAGAGGTCCCCGAGCTCCCGGTAGCAGCGGCACAGCGCCACCACGACCGGCAGCCCCGCGACGAAGTCCGGGGAGCGCGACGAGGCCGTGCGCAGGTCCTCGTAGCGGGCGACCGCCTCCTCCAGGCGGCCCAGCCGCTCCAGGGTGTGGGCGATCCCGCGCTCGGCGGCGAGCCAGAGAGCCGGCCGCTCCTCCCGGTCGACGCTACCCTGGACCTGCTCGTAGGCGGCCAGCGCGGCTTCCGGCTCTCCGTTGAGCGCCGTCATCTCGGCGTACCTCAGCTCGAGTTCGAGGTCCTTGACACCGGCCTCGGCCTCCGTCCCGAGCAGCTCCGCCGGCTCGCACCCCAGCCGGGCGGCGAGGTACTGGACGACCTCGGCCGACGGCGTCCGCTTCCCTGCCTCGAGCAGCGAGATGTAGCTCGGCGACAGCTTGGTGCCGGCGAGCTCGGCCTGCGACAGGCCGGCGGCCCGTCGAAGCTTGGCGGCCCGGATGCCCAAGGCCCTGTCCGACATGCTTGCTCCTCAATCTCGACGAGTAATGACACCAGCGAGTCAATAAAAGTGTCAAGCGGCCCGGCGATCCTGCCCGGATTGCATTGGCCCGAAACGTCAAGGCTTTGTGCGGGAGGTGACGGAAGTGCCCGCTGTCCACACATATCCGCCGGAGCCGCGGAATTCGTATTTATCCGCCGCCGTCCCGGGCGGAGCGGCGATCCCGTCGTACGGCGCTGCCATGACGGACCGTCATACGGTGCCGAACGCCTGGCACCGGGCCCTGGCCCGGTGACCGCGTCCGCCGGGGCGGGCCAAAATGGCGTGACGGCCCCGGACGGTCCGTGGGACGGTGGTCGACATGCCCCACGATCCGATCGACCAGGCCCGGCGCCTCGCCCACGAGCGCTTCCCCGATGCCCTCGCCGTCATCCTGGCGGGGTCCACGGCGCTGGGACGGGCCACCGCCGGCAGCGACCTGGACATCGCCGTCCTGGTCGCCGACGGCCGCGAGACCTACCGCGAGACGCTGCGCTTCGAGGGCCGGCTGGTGGAGCTCTTCGTCCACACCCGGGCCGGTCTGCGCGACCTCTTCGCGGTGGACCGCGCCGGCCGGCGCGCGGTCATGCAGAGCATGTACGCCACCGGTCTGGTCCTGGTCGACGTGGACGGCGAGGCCGCCCGGGCCAGGGCCCTGGCGGAGGAGGACCTCCGCAGCGGCCCGGCCGCGCTCGGCCCGGACGCCGTGGAGGCCAAGCGCTACGCGCTGACGGACGCCCTCGACGACCTGTGCGACGCGACCGACGGGTTCGAGCGCCAGGCCGTGGCGGGGTTCGTCGTCAACGCCGCCGCCGACCTGCTCTGCGACCACCACCGGGCGTGGAAGGGCAGCGGCAAATGGCTGCCGCGCCGTCTGCTGGAGGCGGATCCGGAGCTCGGTGCCGTGCTGCTCGACGCCCACGCCCGGGTGGGCCGGACGCAGGACCCGGCGCCCCTGATCGAGACCGCCTCGGCCGTCCTCGACCTCGTCGGCGGCCCGCTCCGCGAGGGCTACCGCCGGACCTGGCGGGGCGCCGCCGAACCCGTCACCGCCGGTTCCTGAACACCGCCCCGGGAAGACGGGTCGTAAACGAACGGGCGGATTTCCCGGCTCGGCGGGAGGTCCGCCGACGCAGCCGCGACACGGCTGCCCGACCATTGCGCCCGTGACGGGCTTTTCCTTCTTCCGACGGACGGGCCCGAATGGGCGCCGTCACATCAACGGCCCCGTCCCGTAATCGGTGGTACCCGGAGGTGCAGTTCCCCCGGATCTCGGTCGGCCCGACTCCGGGACGGATTGTGCCGGTGTGGGGGACCCGTCACGTGCGCGGTGCCGTCTGCCGGCCGTCGTGGCGCTCCTGGGCGGCGAAGAGCTCCTCCTCGTGCCGGCCGAACCACTGGACGAGCTCGGTCGGCGGGGCCCGGCCAGGCTGACGCCGAGTTCCGCCGGGCTGTCGGTGACCCGGGGGCGGGTTGGTGGGCGCGACGTGGCGGTCCACGAGCCCGGCCCGGGCCGCCGCCGAACGGGCACCCCGGACGACTACGGCCCGCTGGTCGCCTTCCTGGCCTCCGACGACGCGCGCTGGATCACCGGGGATGTCATCCTCGCCTCCGGCGGAATGCGCTGACGCACCGTCCGTTCGGGGTCCTCGACGACGATGCGGTACGTTGCCACGACCGGCCCGAGGCGTGCACCGCGTCCCGCGGCCGCATCCGACGGAGGGGCTCACCGAGGTGGCACAGCGCAACCGCCCTCAGACCGCCCCACCGGACACCTCGTCCGCCGCCGTTCCGGCCGCCTCTTCCGCGGACGGGCCGGTGCCACGTGCCGAGGCACGCGGGGCCCGGCTGCTCAGCGACGGCGGCGAGCCGCGGAACTGGATGCTGCTCCTGACCGCCCTGGTCGGCTGGCACGCCGACCGGTGGACCGGTCTCGCCTGGGGCCTGGTCGCGGCGGTGTTCACCGCGGTGGTGCCCACGCTCATCCTTCGCCTGGGCGAGCACCGCCGGTCCTGGGGCGACCGGCACGTGCGGCGCAGGCGGGACCGCATCGCGGCCGCCCCCGCGGTGATGGCCTCGGTCGTCACCGGCACCGTCCTGCTGTACGCGCTGGATGCTCCCGCCGCGGTGGCGATGCTGGTGACGGCGATGGTCGCCGTCCTGTTCGCCCTGCTGCTGGTCACCTTCTTCTGGAAGGTGTCGGTGCACTCCGCCGTCGCCTCCGGCGCCGTGGCCGTCCTGGCCGCGGTCTTCGGCCTCTGGGTGCTCCTGTTGACGCCCCTGGTCGCCGCGATCGGGTGGTCCCGCGTCCGGTTGCGCTGCCACACCGTCGGCCAGGTGGTCGTCGGAACAGCCATCGGCGCGACAGTCGGCACTGCTGCCTGCACGCTCCTGGGGTGACGAGCGGGAACCGAGTCCTCCTTCGGGTACGACGGCCGGGCCCTGCACCGGGTGGCGAACCGGGTGCAGGGCCTGCGGTGTGCCGGCGGTGATCAGGTGGCCCGCTCGACGCTCCACTGCGGCAGCCGCTCGAAGAAGGCGACCGACTCCTCCCGCCACCGCGACCGCCAGCCGGCGGCGACCGCGGACGCCTGCTCGGCGCAGCGGTGCATGTCCGCCTCCATCCTGGCCGGCACGCCCCG
>NZ_JBHWBW010000604.1:0-4065 GCF_042735675.1 Kitasatospora sp. NPDC059571 | reverse complement strand
CTCGCCCGACCGGGCGCGCGGGTTTTCGATTCCGCGGGCCCCAGGGGGGTGGGCGAGCGCCTGCCCCTGACGGGATTCGCCCCCGTGCCCGCCTGTTTGTCGAGGCGGGCACGGGGGCGGATCACGTCGATCAGAAGCTGATCTCCAGCGCGACGATGGGCCGGCGGCGGCGCCGGCCGGTCACGGTGGCGAGGATGTTGCCCAGCCGGGCCATCAGGTACTTGCGGCCCAGCAGGCGGCGGACCCTCTCCTTGCCCTCGAAGTCGAGGACCCGGCCGGTGCCGGTCGCCTCCGCGGCGCCGGGCTCGATCCGGCCGCGGACGTCGCAGACCACGACCTTCGCGCACGGGTCGCGGCGCAGCCGCTTGACCTTCCAGGAGTCGGCCTCGGTCCAGACGTACAGCAGCCCGCCCTCCACGACGTGCCACACCGGGGTGGCGACGGGGGTGCCGTCCTTGCGGAAGGTGGTGAGGCTGACGTAGCGGGCGCGGGTCAGTGCGTCGAGCGTGCGCGGGTCGAGCGCGGTCACGGGGCGTCCAATCGCGTGTCGGGGATCTGCACGAAGCCGAAGACCTGGTCGACCAGGGCGGCGAGGGACTCGCCCGGCGCGTGGTCGGACCAGCGGTTGATGGCGACGTCGAAGCAGCTCGACGCGGTGTTGACCATGGTCTGCGCCCGCAGCCCGGTGTCGGGGCCACCGGAGCCGATCCGGGAGGTGATCTCGGGGACCAGGGCGTCGGTCCAGGCCAGATGCTTCTCCAGGTAGCGCGCCCGCAGGGCCGGCGTGTGGCAGATGACCCGAACCGCCTGCTGCCACCGGCCGGCGTCGGCGTCCATCTGGTCGGCCGCGGCCCGGAAGGTGGCGCGCAGCGCTTCCCAGGCGGGGAGCTCCGCGAGGTGGCGGCGCAGTTCGTCGCGGACGTCCTCGGCGTCGGGGATGCGGTCGCCGAAAACCACGTCCTCCTTGTTGGCGAAGTAGCGGAAGAAGCTCCGCTGGGAGATTCCCGCGGCGGTTGCGATGTCGGCGACGGTCACCTCGTCGAAGCCGGAGGTGTCGAACAGCTCGATGGCCGTGTCGGCCAGGGCTTCCGTGACGGCCTGGCGGGTCCGCAGGCGCAGGCCAGGCTTGGTGGTGTTCTCCCTCATGCGAACAGGTTACCAGTGCCAAACCTGGCAGTCTGTGCCACATGTGGCATACTCTGTTGTAGGTAAGAGTCGCAGAAGAGAGGGAGAGGGAGATGACCAAGGTCCTCTTCGTCGTGTCCGCCGCAGATCGCTGGACGCTGAAGAACGGAGAAGTGCACCCGTCGGGGTTCTGGGGTGAGGAACTGGCGACGCCGCACAAGATCTTCACCGAGGCCGGGTGGGACGTCACGATCGCGACCCCGGGCGGGAAGGCGCCGACCCTGGACCGGCTGAGCATGGGGCGCACCGCCGGCCTGCCGTCCAAGCTGCGCGAGGTCGCCCGGTACCTGGACTCGATCCAGGCCGAGCTGGACAACCCCGAGAACCTGGCGGCCATCGACCCGGACGCCTTCGACGTGGTGTTCTACCCGGGCGGACACGGCCCGATGGAGGACCTCGCGGTCGACCCGGTCTCCGGCGCACTGATCACCCGGGTGCTCCGCTCGGGCAAGCCGCTGGCGCTGCTGTGCCACGCGCCCGCCGCCGCGCTCGCCGCGCGGAACGAGGACGGCTCGTGGCCGTTCGCCGGGTACCGGATGACGGCCCTGTCCAACCGGGAGGAGCGGCTCAACAGCTTCGGTCGCCGCGCCGAATGGCTGCTGGAGGACCGCCTGCGCGAGGGCGGCGCCGACTACGTCAAGGCGCGCCTGCCGCTGCTCCCGCACGTCGTGGTCGACCGCAACCTCTACACCGGCCAGAACCCGACGTCCTCCGAGCGACTGGCCAAGCGCCTGGTGGCCGACGTGGCGCAGTCGGCGCGCTGAGCCGCCCGCGCCGAACGCTCCGGCCGGGACGGCGGGCCGGCGAACTGCCGGCAGGGCGGCCCCTGTCCCCGTTGCCGCCCCGGCGGCCGGTGGGCCCGTCCGCAGCCCGCACCGGCACGTCGTCGCCAAGGGTCGGGCACCCGCCGCAGCACCGGTTCCGGTGTTGGCCCCGGCAACGCCGGGCCGTCGGATCCCGCGGCTTCGGCACTCCGCGGCAACTCTGACCGCGCGGCGTGACCCGCGTGGCCGGACCGCCTGTGTCGCTGCAGCCGCGGACGCACGGTGCCGTCGCCCGGCGCGCGGACGATTCCCTGGCCCGGGCGTGCCGCCCTTGGTGGGCCCTGCCCCACCACAGTGCCGCGCCGGTCGATGCTGCCCGAGATCTCCTCCTGCGCGGTGCGACACCAACCCACCCACACAGGAGAACCCTCATGCTCAATCTGGCTGTCGTCCTGGAGGACACCGCGCGCAGACAACCCGACCGTGAGGCGCTGGTCCTCGGCGACACCCGGATGACCTATGCCGAGGTGGAGGCCGCCGCCGACCGCATCGCGGCGGCTCTGGTCGCCCACGGCGTGGGCCCCGGCGACCGGGTCGCTCTGAGCTGTCCCAACGTCCTCGCCTTTCCCCTCGTCTACTTCGGTGCGCTGAAGGCGGGTGCGGCCGTCGTGCCGCTCAACATCCTGCTCACCGAGCGGGAGATCGCCTACCACTTGGAGGACTCCGGAGCGAAGGCGTACTTCTGCTTTGAGGGCAGTCGTGAGCTGCCGATGGGGCGGGAGGGACGGGCGGCGTTCGAGGGGGTGCAGGGCTGCGAGCTCTTCGTCGTGATCACGGCCGATCCGCACGTCGCGGACCGGGCCGACGGGGTACTGACGCTCGCCGAGTTCACCCGCGGGCGTCCGCCCGGTGAGGACACCGCCCGTACCGGCGAGACGGACACCGCCGTTGTGCTCTACACCAGCGGCACGACCGGACTGCCCAAGGGCGCGGAGCTGACCCACAGCAACATGGTCCACAACGCCCTGATGGCCACCCGCCAGTTCGGCCTGGGCCCGGACGACGTCCTGCTGCTGGTCCTGCCGTTGTTCCACTCCTTCGGCCAGACGGTGCAGCTCAACGCGGCGTTCGCCGGCGGCGCGACGGTCGTGCTGATGCCGCGCTTCGACGCCGGTGCCGCGGTGGAGACGATGGTGCGCGAGGGCGTCACGTTCTTCGCCGGCGTACCCACCATGTACTGGGCTCTGCTTGGTCACGAAGCCGCGGACCGCCGAGACCTGGAGCGCATTGCCGACACCCTGCGGGTCAGCATCTCCGGCGGCTCCGCGCTGCCGGGGGAGGTGCTCAAGGCGTTCGAGGAACGCTTCAAGGTACCCATCCTGGAGGGCTATGGCCTGTCCGAGACCAGTCCGTCCGTCACCTTCAACCGGCTCGACCGGCCCCGCAAGCCGGGCTCGGTCGGACTGCCGGTCTGGGGCGTGGAGGTGAAGGTCGCCCGCAAGGACGGCAGCGCCTGCGAGGCGGACGAGCCCGGTGAGATCTGGGTGCGCGGGCACAACGTGATGAAGGGCTACCTGAACCGGCCCGAGGCCACGGCCGAAGCCATCGACGCGCAGGGCTGGTTCCACACCGGGGACATCGGCCGCCGCGACGCCGACGGCTACTTCTACGTCGTCGACCGCATCAAGGACCTGATCATCCGCAGCGGCTTCAACGTCTACCCGCGCGAACTGGAGGAAGTGCTGCTCACCCACCCCGACGTCTCCCTCGCCGCCGTGGTGGGCGTGCCGGACGAGCGTCACGGGGAAGAGGTGAAGGCGTATGTCGTCCGAAAGCCCCACGCCACGGTGACCGAGGAAGCACTGGTGGGCTGGTGCAGGCAGAACATGGCCGCATACAAGTACCCGCGGATCGTGGAGTTCCGGGACGCGCTGCCGATGACCGCGACCAGCAAGATCCTCAAGCGGGAACTGGTCTGACCGAGCGGCGCGGGGGTCGCCGGCCGCGCGTCGGGCGCCCCCCCGCCGGCTCCGGGTCAGCGGTACCGAGCTGCGGACGCGGCGTGCTGGCCGTCCGTCACCTCGATGCACTCCTGCGGGCGGCCCTAGCGCACGCC
>NZ_JBHWBW010000603.1:0-4091 GCF_042735675.1 Kitasatospora sp. NPDC059571 | reverse complement strand
GGCGGGAGTTCGCCGAGGTTTGCGTCTCTCCTCTCGCGGCCGCCCACCCGGACCCAGGCGCTCGAACCGGCCGACGCGGCCTGCAGCGAACCGGTCGTCACCGGCGCCTCGCCAGCGGTCGGCACGCACCCGGGTCCCCGTGCGTCGGTGGCCAGCGCCCGTAGCGGCCCTCACCGACCCACCGGCGTCGGCCAAGAGCCTGGCTGGACTCGATGCCCCACGGGCGATCCTGTGCAGGATCCGCTCCCGGCGACGCCATCTCTCAGCCCGGGACTGTCATGGGCCTTGTCCGCATCGACCTTCCACGGCGAGGGGCCCGCAATACTGGGTCCTTGGGCCCACTGTCCGCGGCTAACTGCCCGACTACGGCGGCACTGGTGCCACCCTGGCCATGCCCGACCGAAAGGGGTCGACATGCGTGACGCCAGCGCCTCCCTGAGGCGAGCGACGGCCCTGCTCGGGCTGCCGCCCCGGCCATACCGGGCGCCGCACCCCGCAGCCGCGGCTGCAGGCCCGAGCGCCGCATGCCCGCGCATCGAAGGCGCGGCGGTCACGGCCGAACCCACTCCATCCCGGCATGTTCCCCGGCACGAAGCCACACCGCTCAGACTCCGGCCCCTACCGCACCGCCCCCGCCCGGCTCCGGCCGAACGGGGGCGGTTTGTCGTCCTGTCAAATGGTCGGGCGGCGGCCGTGCTCGGCGCCCCGCTGGCCGGCGGTGAAGACGGCATCGGCGGTCTCCGCGGCTTGGCCGGTTACCTGGTCGCAGTGGGTGCTTCCAATGGCGATACCCGGGGAAATGCCGGGCGGGACGACTACGGCGCACGTGGCCGCCCGGACGAAGTCACACTCGGCCGGAATGCCGACGTCGATACTTTCGAGCCCGATCTGGTCGGCGGCGCCGGTTCGGCCTCGCGGGCTGGCCTCCGGCAAGGCGATGAGCGCTCCGCCAGCCCGGTAGGCGTAGCTGGAGCGCACGACCGGGGCGCCGGAGGCGGTTCCGAGCCAGGCTGCGACCCGTTGGTCGGTCCGGACGGCGGTCGACTCGCCGGCCCAGTGCCCGCGCATACCCTGCTCGGCCGGGGGCGCCTCGGTGGGCAGGCTCTGCCCGGTGACGCGCCGCCTACCGGCGAGGAGCGATCGCTCCTCGTGGGAGCTGACGTAGCGGCCGCGGCCGACCTGTGTGACGACGAGGCCGTCCTCGGCAGGCACAGCACAAGCGCGCTGGCTGGGGATGCCCGAGTAGTTGGGTTCGTCGCGGAACCCGGTCGGGGGCAGCATGCGGGCGCCCGATGCCGACTCGCAGGCCCGGATCCGCTGGCGCAGCCAATCGGCCGCGCGGAGATAGGAATCGGAGGCACGCGATGACCGTCCCCCCGTCCGGCGAGAGCCTGACCGAGGACCAACTGCACGGCCGAGCCTGCCACCGCGGCCCGACTGGCTGCCAGGGCCCCCTCCACCCGGACGGCCACGTCTACACCGAACCGGCCGAGCCCGGCGCCCTGCTCGGCTGGCCCGTCGTCGCCTGCGAACGACACAGGGAAACCTCATGACCGTGCAACAGCACCTGACGCGCCCGGACCCGCGCCACGTGCCGGAGGGCGCCTGGCCGCCACACCGGGCGGAGACCGACCTGATCGTGAACCTCGACCTTCGGCTCGGCGGTCGGTACGTTACCGCGGAGTGCCAGCTCGGCGCCCACCATGCCTGCCCCGGCGGCTTCCGCACCGAGACGCAGTTGCTGGTGGAGGAAATGCTGTGCCAGTGCACCGCGGACGGATGCGCCTGCAATCCGACGACGGCCAGCCTGTGAGCGACGGCCGCCTGCGTCTCGGGGTCGGTCACGGTGGTGTGAGCCGTGACGGGGGTGGCCCCTCGAAGGGGGGCCACCCGGGTGGTATCGCAGCTGCAGGCTTTCGCCTGTTGTGCTCGGTCCTCGAGGTAGCCGGCATGTCGACGGGCGGCCCGACTCATGATGTCGACGGGCCACTCTGTGAGTCACCCGGTGCCGCACTGGGTCTGGATGCGGTTGCCTCGTGTCACGAGTAAAAGCAATGCGGGGCGGCATCACCTGGCGGGCGATGCCCCCGGACTTCCCCGCGTGGGACCCCCTCGGCCGACTCAACCGAGGTCGGCTCGGCGGCCGGCCACCCGGCTTCGACCGGCGGATCTACCGGCTCCGCAATGTCGTCGAACGATGCTTCAACCGCCTCAAGCAATGGCGCGGCCTGGCCACCCGCTACGACAAGACCCGCGAGTCCTACCAGGCCGCCGTCACCATCGCCTCGATCCTGCTCTGGATCTGATCTTTGAAGACGATCTCTAGTGCTGTGACCGCATTGGTTCACCGGGTGTGATCCGGCAGGATCGGGCGCATGTTCGATGAGAGGCTCAACGCGCTCTCGCAGATGATGGCCGAGCACATGGCCATGCCGTTCCCGCCTCGCTTCCGCGGCCTGGAGATCGAGGACGAGGACATGGTGATGCTCGATGCAGACGCCTACGGCTACGCCCAGGGCGTTCTCAACGGCCTGCTCGACCAGCAGCGCGCCAAGGGCTTGATCCGGCTGACGGCGGTGTTCGCAAGGGTGCTCCCGGAGATCGACGACGAGTACGCGACGAGGTATTACACGCACGTGCGCGACATGGTGGTGCTGGCCGCCGAAATCGGGAGTCTGCGCGGGAAGTAGCCCGCCAATCAGGAAGGTTCGCGGACCGAGTCGAGGCGGTTGGATGTGCGGTGACGTCCGTTCCGGCCGTTGGAGGTGTGGTGGCCGAGCCTGTCCGCGTGCGCAGGTTGACCGACCAGGAGGGGCAAAAGCTGCAGCAGATCGTGCGCCGGGGCGGTACCAGTTCGGTGCGGTTCCGGCGGGCGATGATGCTGCTGGCCTCGGCCGGCGGGAACCGGGTCCCGGTGATCGCCCAGCTGGTGCAGGCTGACGAGGACACCGTCCGGGATGTGATCCACCGGTTCAACGAGATCGGCCTGGCCTGCCTGGACCCTCGGTGGGCGGGAGGCCGTCCCCGCCTGCTCAGTCCTGACGACGAGGACTTCGTCGTCGCGACGGCCACCACCCGCCCGACCAAGCTCGGCCAGCCCTTCACCCGCTGGTCGATCCGCAAACTCGCCGCCTACCTGCGCCGCGTTCACGGCCGCGTGATCCGGATCGGCCGCGAGGCGTTACGTTGCCTGCTCGTCCGCCGCGGCGTCACTTTCCAGCGGACCAAGACCTGGAAGGAGTCGCCCGATCCCGAGCGCGACGCCAAGCTCGACCGCATCGAGCACGTCCTGGACCGCTTCCCCGACCGCGTCTTCGCGTTCGACGAGTTCGGGCCACTCGGCATCCGCCCCACCGGCGGCTCCGGCTGGGCTCCGGCCGGTCGCCCCGAGCGGCATCCCGCGACCTATCACCGCACTCACGGGGTGCGGTACTTCCACGGCTGCTACTCGGTCGGCGACGACACGCTCTGGGGCATGAACCGCCGCAAGAAGGGCGCCGGCAACACGCTGGCCGCGCTCAGGTCGATCCGCGCGGCCCGCCCGGACGGCGCCCCGATCTACGTCATCTTGGACAACCTCTCCGCCCACAAGGGCGAAAAGATCCGGCGCTGGGCGAAGAAGAACCGCGTCGAGCTGTGCTTCACCCCGACCTATGCGTCTTGGGCGAACCCCATCGAGGCCCACTTCGGGCCGTTGCGGCAGTTCACCATCGCGAACTCGAACCACCGCAACCACACCGCACAGACCCGAGCACTGCATGCCTACCTGCGCTGGCGCAACATCCACGCCCGCCACCCCGATGTCCTGGCCGCCCAACTTCGCGAACGCGCCCGCGTCCGCAGCGAGAAGGGCATCCGTTGGGGCGGACGCCCACTCCCCGCGGCAGCCTGACCAAACCGGCGAACCTATGCGGTCACGGCACTAGCGCTCTCCGGATCTCTCGAGGCGCCGTACTCACGGCCAGGCGCACTGCCGAGGCGGCCCTCCCCTATCGGCAGGGTCTGTCCATTGAACGGTGTAACTCGGGTGGGTTGAGTTAGCGGCGGCCGATGGAGAGTCGGCCGTCGAAGGCGATCTCGAAGGCGTTGAG
>NZ_JBHWBW010000602.1:0-4112 GCF_042735675.1 Kitasatospora sp. NPDC059571 | reverse complement strand
GCGCGCGCCCCCGCCCGCCCGCCGGCGCAGCGCGCCCCGCACCCCCCCCCCCCCCCCCCCGCCCCCCCGCCCCCCCCCGCCCCCCCCCCCCCCCCGCCCGGGCCGAAGAGCGAGACGGCCAGGGGGCCGAGGAACTCCAGGGCGCTCGCGGTGCCCAGCGGCAGATGCGCGACGGCCAGCATGAAGAACGCCATCATCCCGGCGGTGACCGCGCCCAGCCCCGCGCAGGCCAGGAGGTCCCGGCCGGCGAAGTCCCGGCGCCGGGGCCGCACGAGGATCAGCAGCAGCAGGCCCGCCCAGGCGAGGCGCAGCCCCGCGGTGCCGAGGACACCGAGTTGTCCGAAGAGCGGCACCGACAGCGCCGATCCCAGCTGGACGGTGGACATCGACGCCACACCCATAAGGAACCCGGCCCGGGCGGCCCCCGGGCGCGGCCGGCCCGGACCGGGCCGGGACGAGGACTCAAGCGGACTCATGAGGTCCAGTAGAAGGCCCCCGCACCGTTCGTGTCCACGTGTCGATCATGGACAATCCGTTCGGAGATCCTGAACAATCCCGGACATGGAGACACGGCGCCTGGACCTGCTGCTGGAACTGTCCCGGCTGGGGTCGATGCGTGCCGTCGCCGAGGCCGCCGGGACGACCACCTCCACCGTCTCGCAGCAGATCGCCACGCTGGCCCGCGAGGTCGGCGCCGCACTGATCGAGCCGGACGGGCGCCGGGTGCGGCTCACCCCGGCCGGCCGCCGGCTGGCCGAGCACGCGTCCGGCATCGTCGCGGCCGTCGAGGCCGCACGCCGCGACCTCGCACCGGGCGCGGAGCCGAGCGGCACGCTGCGCATCGCCGGGTTCGCCACCGCCATCCGCATCCACCTGCTGCCGCTGGTCACCGAGCTCGCGGCGAGCCACCCCCGAGTGAGCGTGCTGATCCGCGAGCACGAGCCCGCCGAGGCCCTGGACATGCTGGCCTCGGACGAGGCCGACCTCGCCCTCACCTACGACTACAACCTGGCACCCGCCGCGCACGAACCGTCCGTGCACGCGCTGCCGCTGTGGACCGCCCGGTGGGGCCTGGGCGTGCCCGCGCACGCCGGGACGGCACCCGGCACGGCCCTGGAGGTGTTCGCCCGGTTCGGCGCGCACGACTGGATCGGCAACTCGCGGAACACCGCCGATGAGACCGTCATCCGCACGCTCGCCTCGATGGCGGGGTTCGACCCCCGGATCACCCACCGGGCGGACAGCCTCGAACTGGTCCAGGGCATGATCACCGCGGAGCTCGGCGTCGGCCTGCTGCCGGTGGGCGTCCCCACCCGGCCGGCGGTCCGGATCCTGCCCCTCACCGGCCCGGACGTGGTGCAGCGGGCCTACGCCGTCGCCCGTCGCGGCCGCCTCGACTGGCCGCCGCTCGCCCTGGTGACCGGCCTGCTCGCCCGCCGCACCCGCCCGTCCTCCACGGCCCCGGCACCCGGCGCCCACTGAGCGCCCGGGGCCCGTCCGGACGGTCTCGGCCCGGGACGGAGCCGTGGCTCAGAACGCGTGCGGGCCGAAGCGGCCCCAGGCCACCAGGACGGTGAGGACGAGCAGCACGAGGTTGATGGCGATGGCCTGGTTCTCCTTGCGGCGGGCGTGCACGACGGCGGCGCCCGCCATCGTCACTGCGAGCCCGAGGGCCGCCCAGGCGACCAGGGCGGGTGCCACCCCGAACACGGCGGGCAGGATCAGGCCGAGCGCCCCGAGGACCTCGGCGCCGCCGATCGCCTTCACGGCGCCGGCCGGGTAGTCGCCGGCCCAGGCCATTCCGGCGGCGACGAGCTTCTCCCGCGGCTGGGCGAGCTTCATCGCGCCGGCGGCCAGGAAGGCGAGCGCGAGCACGCTCGCAATGATCCACAGGATGACGTTCATGGCGGGTTCCCTGCCTCGGATGACTTGAATCTTCAAGTGGAAGGTACGGCTCCATCGGTTGAAGCGTCAAGTCATCAGGCGAAGGTCCACACGGTCCGATCGGGCTCCGGCAGACCGGCCGGGCGGCGCGGACGGCCACGTTAGGGTGGGGGAATGGAGACGGACGAGCCCCGCTGGCTGGACGACGACGAGCGGGAGGCCTGGCTGGCGCTCGGCAGCATGGTGATCCGGCTGCCCGCCGCACTGGACCAGCAGCTCCAACGGGACGCGGGGATCAGCCACTTCGAGTACCAGGTGCTGGCCGGCCTGTCGATGGCCGCCGGACGGACCCTGCGGATGAGCGACCTCGCCGTCCTCGCCGACGGCTCGCTCTCCCGGCTCTCACACGTGGTGAAGCGGCTGGAGCAACGGGAGTGGGTGTACCGCACGCCGGACCCGGAGGACGGCCGCTACACCCTGGCGGTGCTCACCGATGCCGGGTACGAGAAGGTCGTGGCCACCGCCCCGGGGCACGTCGCGGAGGTGCGGCGGCTGGTGTTCGACCCGCTCACCCGCGCCCAGCAGCGGCAGCTGCGCGAGATCGGACGGCGGGTCAGCACCGCGATCGACCCGGACGGCTGCCCGGGCACCGGGGCCTGACGGCCCGTCCCCGTCGGGACGGGCCGCCATCCGGCGAGGGCTGCCGTCACGGCGCCCAGGGCGCGACCGGGCCGGCGTACGGGTACCGGATCGCGAGCCGGCGGGCCCGGGCACGTCGACCGGCGGCCTCGGCGGCGAAGGTGGCGCCCGCCGCGGAGGCGGCGGCGAGGCAGCAGAGCCCGGCCACGACCAGCCAGGCGATCGAATCCCGGAAAACCGCCCGCCAGGCCAGCGCCTGACCCGCCGCCACGGCCAGGGCGATCAGCAGCCGCGCCGGCAGGCGCAGACGCCTGGTCAGCCAGACCGACGCCCAGCCCGCCGTCGCGGAGGCGGAGACGATGACGAGGACGATGACGGCCAGTACTGCCAGCAGGATGGGAACGACCGCAATCACGAGGCACTCGCTCTCGCGCAGGCCCGCCGCACGGAACGACCGGCAGGACGGGCGGAAAGGTGGCACGGACCGAGGACTGCTCGGGCGGGCGCCGGGGCGTGGATCATTCTTGCAGAGGTTTTGAACGCGTTCAATACTGCCCTCGGCAGTGGGCCTCGGCATGCGTCGGCGTGCGGAGTGCGGCCGGAGGTGAGCGAATCGCCGTAGTGGCCGAGGGACCTGGAGGAGGCGGCCGTGGAGGGCTTCGATGCCGTCGCCGACGGGCTCTACGGGCTGCCGCCGCGTGACTTCGTCCCGGCCCGGGACAGTGCTGCGGCGCGGGCCCGGGAGGCCGGGGACCGTCCGCTCGCCGCACGGATCAAGGCGCTGCGCAGGCCGACCCTTGCCGCCTTCGCCGTGAACCGGCTGGTACGCAGCCGGCAGGAGGAGGTCGGGCAGCTGCTGGAGCTGGGCCGTTCACTGCGCGAGGCGCAGGCGTCGCTGGCGGGCCCCGCACTGCGCGAACTGTCGGCCCGGCGCCACCGGCTGGTGCCCGCCCTGACCGCCCGGGCGCGCGATGCCGCCGCCGACGAGGGCGAGCACCTCGGTGAGGCGCACCTGCGCGAAGTGGAACAGACCCTGCGGGCGGCACTGGCGAGCGAAGAGGCATCGGCCGCGCTGGCGGGCGGCCGGCTCACCGGCGCACTGGACGAGACCGGCGCGCTGGACGGCCTTCCCCCGTCGTCGGCGGAGGCCCGCACGCCGGCCCCGGCGAAGGCGCCGACGCCCGCGAAGGCCGCCTCAGCGCGGGCGGCCGGGGAATCCGCGAGGCGGGCGGCCACCCGGCAGGCACGGCGGGCGGTCACCGAGGCCGAGGCGGCGCTCACCGCCGGTGAGCGGGAGCGGACCGCCGCCCGTCGTGCGGCGGAGCGGCTGGAACGGCAGGCCGACCGGCTCGGTGCGGCCACCCGCGCGGCGGCCGAGGAGGCCGCGGCGGCCCGGGCGGCGCTGGAGCGGGCCGAGCAGGAGTTGGCGGACGCCCGCGAGGGGGAGCTGACGGCGGTCGGTGAGCGGGACGCGGCCCGGCGGCGCGCGGCCGGGGCCGGCGCGGCGGCGGTGTCCGCCCGGGGGGCCGCCGCCCGGGGCCGGGCCCGCCGGGCGGTGGCGGAACCGCAGGAGCGCGGAGGGGGGGCCC
>NZ_JBHWBW010000601.1:0-4116 GCF_042735675.1 Kitasatospora sp. NPDC059571 | reverse complement strand
GGCCCGCCGTCACACCCGGATCGCCAGGATCTGGCCCGGCCACGGCCCGGCCGGCAGATCCACGGTGAACGCGTCGGTGGGCGTGAAACCGAGCCGCTCGTACTGGGCGACCAGCGCCCGGTCGTCCCCGGCGTAGCAGTCCACCCGCAGCAGCCCGATGCCGCGGCGCCGGGTCTCGGCCACCGCGTCCGCGACCAGCGCCGCACCGATCCCGCGGCCGGACCGCGCCCGGTCGGTGACCAGCAGCCGCAGGTACAGCTCCCGCTCGGCCGCCGGGGTGGCGTAGTCGGGCGCCGTCTCGGCGAGCACGCAGATGCCGACCGTACGGCCCTGCCCGTCCTCGGCCGCCCGCACCAGGTACTCGGCGGTGTACCGGCCGATCCGTTCGACGGCGGCCGGCCGGGCCGTCCAGGGCTGCTCGCCCCACTGGCCGGTGCGGCCGCGGGCGGCCAGCCAGGCGACGGCTGCGTCGAGCAGGGCGAGGGTGTCGGCCGCGTCCTCGGGGCCACCGGTACGGATCTTCATACGAACAGTCTGGTCGGCGCCCTCGGGAAAATGGAAGGCCCCGGCGGCCCGGACGGGGAAGATGGGGCCCATGAGGCTCTTTGTGGCGGTCAACCCGCCGAGCGAGGCGATCCAGGAACTGGTCGACGCCGCGGCCCCGTTGCGGGAGCTGCCGGGCGCGGAGCGGCTGCGCTGGACGGAGGTGGCGGGCTGGCACCTGACCCTGGCCTTCCTCGGCGAGGTCCCGGTGACCGAACTCCCCGCCCTGGAGGCACTGCTGGCCCGGGTCGCCGAGGAGCACGGCGCGCACCGGCTGCGGATCGCCGGCGGCGGCACCTTCGGCGACCGCGCCCTGTGGGCCGGCGTGGACGGCGAGGTGTGGGCACTGCGCCGGCTCGCCGAGGCGGTCCGGGAGTCCGCCGCGGAGATCGGCGTCGAGACCGACCCCCACGGCTTCCACCCGCATCTGACGCTGGCCCGGTCCGGCTCCGCCCGTGGCCGCCGGCGGGCCGAGCAGCGGGTCGCTGCCGCCGGCCTGCAGCACCTCGCGGCCGCCCTCGACGGCTTCCGCGGGCAGGAGTGGGAGGCCGCCGACTTCCACCTGATGCACAGTGAGACCGGCTACGGCCCGTCCCGCTACCGCTCCCTCGCCGCCTGGCCGCTGGCCCGCTGGGAGGCCTGAGCGCGGCCGCACCCTCGCTCAGCCCGGCCCGGGCGCGGCCCGCAGCTCCACCTTCTGCGGGCGGGCCGCGCCGAGCTCCAGCACGGTGATCTCGTTGCGGCCCGGGTGCAGCAGCGGCTGCGGGCAGTACAGCGCGGTCTGCGGGCCCCGGGCGTCGTAGCGGCCCAGCAAGAAGCCGTTCACCCACAGGTAGCCGCGGACCCCGCCGGGCACGGCGAGGAAGGCGTCCCCGGTGGCCTCCAGGTCGAGCACGCCGCGGACCAGGCGCTCCCCGTCCCCCGCGCCCCCGGCCGGATCCGGACCGAACTCCGCCGCGGGCAGCGGGTCCAGGGCCAGCGGCTCGGCCAGCCAGCCGTGCAGGTACTGCCGCTCGTGCCGGACCCCGCCGATCCCCTTGGTCTCGCCCACCAGCGGGCCGTAGTTGACCCGGCCGAGCGACTCCACCAGCAGCTCGATCCGGACCCCGCCCGGGACGGCCGGCGGCTCGACCTCCGCGCCGCGCTCCCACTGCGCCCGCCGCTCGCCGTCCACCCGCAGGACCGCCCGGTCGCGCAGCCCCTCCACCGTCAGCGGCAGGAGGGGCCGCGGGCCGGGGACGTCCGCGGTGTAGCGGACCAGCCCGTGCTCCAGCCCCAGCTCCTCGAAGGACGGCGGCACCGGGGAGGCGAGCGCCGGCCCGAACGGCAGCGCCGCGGACTCGGTGAGCTCCACGGGGGCGGCGGCCAGCACCGGCGGCAGCTCCGGCAGGGCCGGCTCCCGGTCGTCCCGGAAGCGCGCCTCGTCCGGGTGCGCGGCGGCGAACTCTGCCAGCACCGCGCGGAACGCCTCGAACTTGGCGGTCGGCGCGCCCCGCTCGTCCAGCGGCGCGTCGTAGTCGTACGAGGTGGTCACCGGCTGGTACGGGGAGTGCGTCCAGTCGGTCGAGTTGAACGGCGGGTCGGCGTGGTTGGCCCCCGCGCCGGTGCCGAAGTTGCTGCCGCCGTGCGCCATGTACAGGTTGACCGAGGCGCCCGCGGCGAGGATGCGGCGCAGGACGCCGGCCGCCTCGTCGGCGTCCCGGGTGTGGTGCGGCCGGCCCCAGTGGTCGAACCAGCCGTTCCAGAACTCCATGCAGAACAGCGGGTCGCCGGGCCGGTGGCGGCGCAGCGCGGCGAACGCGGCCTCCGGGTCGGAACCGAAGTTCACGGTGGCCGGCACCCCGGGCAGGGTGCCGCCGGTCAGCATGTGGTCCTCCGGCCCGTCCGAGGTGAACAGCGGCACCGTCACACCGCGCCGGCGCAGCCCGTCGGCGAGGTGGCCCAGGTACGCCCGGTCGCTGCCGAAGGAGCCGTACTCGTTCTCCACCTGCACCATCAGCACCGGCCCGCCAAGGTCGGCCTGACGCTCCACCACCGCGGGCAGCAGGCGGTCGAACCAGGCGTCGACGGCGGCCAGGTACGCCGGATCCGAGGTCCGCGTCCGGCGGCCCGTCCGGGCCGTCAGCCACCCCGGCAGCCCGCCGTTGTCCCACTCGGCGCAGATGTACGGCCCGGGCCGGACGATCGCCCACAGGCCCTGGCGGGCGGCCTCGTCCAGGAAGGCGCCGAGCTCGCCCTCCCGCTCGTACCGGCCGGGCGCCGGCTCGTGCACGTTCCAGGCGGTGTACGTCTCGACGGTGTTCAGCCCCATCGCGCGCAGCGAGGCCAGCCGGGCCGGCCACTGCTCGGGGCGGGTGCGGAAGTGGTGCAGGGCGCCGGAGAGGATCCGCAGCGGCCGGCCGTCCAGCCGGAATCCGGTGGAGTCGTAGGTGAGCATGCCCCCAGCCTGCAAGAAGGCCCGGCCCCCGGCCATGGACAAACCCCCGCGAGGTGTTGGACTGTCGTCCCCGGAGGTGAGCCGTGCAGCGGTGGTGGCACTACCTGACACCCGGGCCGGCGCAGCTGGCCACCGGGCTCGCCTGCCTGGGCGTCGGCATGCAGCGCGGCCGGCTGCCGGTCGTCGGCCCGCGCACCCTGGACCGCTGGGTGGCGGTCGTGGTCACCTCCGGCCGCGGCTGGTACGCCGCCCCGGACGGCTCCCGCAGCCCGGTGGCGGCGCCCGCGGTGCTGTGGCTGCGCCCCGGGGTGCCGCACCACTACGCGCCGGACGCCGACGGCTGGTCCGAGTCCTTCGTCGACTTCACCGGCCCGGCCCTGGCCGGCTACACCGGCCTCGGCCTGCTGCCGGACGAGGAGGTGGTGCCGCTGATCACCGCCGACCGGGCCCAGCGGATCCTCGCCCGGATCGCCGCCGCCTGCCGCCGCGGCGGCCCGCTGGTGGACACCGAGGCCGCCGCCGCGGTGCACGAGCTGCTGGTCGAGCTGCACCGGCAGCGGGCCGACCTCGACCCGCACGGCGCCCCCGTGCTGGACGCGCTGCGCCGCGACGCCTTCCTGCCGCTGCCGGTGGCCGAGCACGCCCGCCGGGCCGGGCTGACCGTGGCCGGGCTGCGCCGGGCCGTCCGCGCGGTGGGGGAGGGCGGGCCGAAGGAGTACCTGCTGGCGGTCCGCCTCAGCGAGGCGAAGCTGCTGCTCGCCGCCGGGGAGCTGCCGGTGGCCGCGGTCGCCCGCCGGGTCGGCTACGCGGACCCGGCGTACTTCACCCGGCTGTTCACCCGCCGGGTCGGCGTCGCGCCCTCGGTCTTCCGGGAGCGCGAGCAGCGCGGACGGCGGTCGCCCCGGGGCAGTGCCGGGGCGGCGCGGGCGACCGACTAACCTCGAGACGTGGACCCGAAGACTCGCATGCGGATCGTGACCGGCGCGCTGTTGCTGCTGCTGGTGGTGGTGGTCGTCGGCGCGCTCGTGCAGAAGTGACCGCCTCCCGGGCCGCACCGGCCCGGGACGGCGAAAGGGGCCCCCCCCGGCGCGGGGGGCCCGGCGGGCCGCGCGGCCGCGGACAGACGACACCAGCCC
>NZ_JBHWBW010000600.1:0-4130 GCF_042735675.1 Kitasatospora sp. NPDC059571 | reverse complement strand
TCACCGTGGGCGCGGTGCTCTGCGCCCGGGAGACCCGGGGCCCCGACCTCGCCGAGGCCGCGGCCGGCCGCCCGGCGGTGCCGGTGGCGTGAGCCGACGGGAGGGGGCGCCGGGGTGACCCGGCGCCCCCTCCCCGCACGCCCGGCGGTTCTGCATCCAGCAGGGGAATGGCACGATGGCCCGCACCATGGACGACCCCCACGACAGCCCGGCCCCGGCGCTGCGGCGCCTGCTCGACCTGCTCGCCTCCGGCGCGGCCACCGAGGACTTCGCCGAGGTGCTGGCCGACGCCCGCCGGCGGGGCGCGCCCCCGCAGGTGCTCGCCGAGATCGACGCGGCGACCTGGCAGGCGATGCGGGTGCACCGCACGATGCGTCAGCACCGCCGCCGCGAGGCCGAGCTGACCGCCCTGTTCGACACCGCCGGCGACCTCGCCGCCTCCCGCGACCTGGACGCGGTGCTCCAGGCCATCGTCCGCCGCGCCCGGATGCTGCTCGGCACCGACACCGCCTACCTGACCCTCCCGGACGAGCGGGCCGGCGACACGTACATGCGGGTCACCGACGGCTCGGTGTCGCAGCTGTTCCAGACCCTGCGGCTGAGCCTCGGCGACGGGCTCGGCGGGCTGGTCGCCCAGACCGCCCGGCCGTACGCCACCCCCGACTACCGGACCGACGAGCGGTTCCACCACACCGGGACGATCGACGCCGGCGTGCTGGACGAGGGCCTGGTCGCGATCATCGGCGTGCCGCTGCTGCTCGGCGGGGACGTGATCGGCGTGCTGTTCGCCGCGGACCGCTCGCCGCGCGCCTTCTCCCCCGACGAGGTGGCGCTGCTGTGCACCCTGGCCGCGCACGCCGCGATCGCCCTGGACACCGCCAAGGCGCTGGCCGACACCCGGGCCGCGCTGGGCGAACTGGCCGCCGCCAACCGGGTCGTGCAGGAGCACTCGGCCGCCGTGCAGCGCGCCGAGCAGGCCCACGACCGGCTCACCGACCTGGTGCTGCGCGGCGCCGAGGTCGACGACGTGGCCGCCGAGGTCGCCGCGCTGCTCGGCGGCGAGGTGGGCGTCCACGACGCCGAGGGCCGTCCGCTGTCCGGCCGCGACGGCGCGGCCCGGGACCTGGCCGGCGCCGTCGCAGCCTCCCGCGCCGAGGGTCGCGCCGTCCGGCAGGGCACCACGTGGGTCTGCGCTGTCCTCGCCGGGCAGGACCTGCTCGGCGGCCTGGTCCTGCACGGCCAGCCGGACCTGGACGACCCGGACCGGCGGATCTTCGAACGGGCGAGCGTGGTCACCGCGCTGCTCCTGCTGCTGCGCCGCTCGGTCGCCGAGACGGAGAACCGGATCCGCGGCGAGCTGCTCGCCGACCTGCTCACCGCCCCCGACCGGGACCCGGCCGGGCTCGCCGCCCGCGGCCGCCGGCTCGGCGTCGACCTGGCCCGCCCGCACCTGGTGCTGGTCGCCGCCGGAGAGGGCGAGGGCCGGACCCGGCTGGCCGGCGCCGCGGCCCGCTACCTGTTCGGCACCCGCGGCATCAGCGCCGAGCACGGCGAGGCCGTGGTGGTGCTCCTCCCCGACGACGGCACCGACCCGGACCGCGCCGCCGCGGACGCCGCCGACCGGCTGGCCCGGCTGGCGGGCTGCCCGGTGACGGTCGGCGCAGGCCGCCCGGCCGCCGGGCCGGCGGCGCTGGCCGCCGCCCACGCCGAGGGGCTGCGCTGCGTCCGGGCGCTGCGGGTGCTCGGGCGGAACGGCGACGGCGCCTCCGCCGCCGGGCTGGGCTTCCTCGGCGTCCTCCTCGGCGAGGGCCACGACGTCGCCGCGTTCGTCGCCGCCGCGCTGGGCCCGCTGACCGACTACGACGCCCGGCGCGGCACCGAGCTGGTGCGGACCCTGCGGGCGTACTTCGACTGCGGCGGCAGCCTGACCCGGGCCAAGGACGAGCTGCACGTCCACGTGAACACCGTCGTCCAGCGCCTGGACCGGATCGAGGTGCTGCTGGGCCGCGACTGGAGCAGCCCGGAGCGGGCGCTGGAGCTCCAGCTCGCGCTGCGCCTGCAGCTGCTCGCCGACGGCTGAGCCGGGCCGCCCCGGGCGGCCCCCGCCGGTGGGCCGGACGGGTGAACCGCAGGCGTACAGTGGCGAGGTTGGTCTCGAACGCCTGGCAAGGAGCAGCGGTGAGCGAGGACGTACGGTTCGTGACGATGGGCACCGGCGGCGACGCGGTGCCCTACGAGGCGGCCTGGGAGGAGCAGCAGCGGCTGCACGCGCTGCGCGTGGCCGACGAGATCCCGGACACCGTGCTGCTGCTGGAGCACCCGCCGGTCTTCACCGCGGGCAAGCGCACCAACCCGGAGGACTACCCGCTGGACGGCACCCCCGTGGTGCAGGTCAACCGCGGCGGGGAGATCACCTGGCACGGCCCCGGCCAGCTGGTGGGCTACCCGATCGTGAAGCTGCCGGACCCGATCGACGTGGTCGCCTACGTGCGGCGGCTGGAGGAGGCGCTGATCCGGGCCTGCTCCGAGTTCGGCCTGGAGACCTCCCGGGTGGAGGGCCGCAGCGGGGTGTGGGTGCTGGGCCGTGAGATCCCGGACGCGGTGGTGGACCCGTCGCAGGTGGTGGAGATCGGCAGCCTGACGCTGCGGATGGGCCTGCCACTGGGCATCGACCCGCGGCTGGCGGGCCCGGAGTACGCCCCGTCCAACGCGGGCCAGCGCGGCGACGACCGCAAGCTGGCGGCGATCGGGGTGCGGGTGGCGCGGGGCGTGACGATGCACGGCTTCGCGCTGAACTGCGACCCCGACATGAGCTGGTTCGACCGGATCGTGCCGTGCGGCATCCGGGACGCCGGGGTGGCGTCGCTGGCCTCGGAGCTCGGCCGGCCCTTCGGCGTGACCGATGCGCTGCCGGTGGTCCGCCGGCACCTGGCGGAGGTCATGGCGGAGCTGCGGGAGCCCGCGGCGGCCCGCTGAGCCGGGAATCTACCGGCCGGTAGCTCTGTTGCCCTGCGATTGCCGGGCCGAGGTCCGGCGAAGGCCCTGAAAGCACAGGCGTACCCTGGGGGTACCCCGTCTAGTTCTAGGAGTGCCCGTGTCCGCTGTCGCGCCCGACGGCAGGAAGCTGCTCCGCCTGGAGGTCCGCAACAGCGAGACCCCCATCGAGCGGAAGCCCGAGTGGATCAAGACCCGGGCGAAGATGGGACCGGAGTACAACGCGCTCCAGTCGCTGGTGAAGAAGGAGGGGCTGCACACGGTCTGCCAGGAGGCGGGCTGCCCCAACATCTTCGAGTGCTGGGAGGACCGCGAGGCGACCTTCCTGATCGGCGGGGACCAGTGCACCCGCCGCTGCGACTTCTGCCAGATCGACACCGGCAAGCCCGCCGAGTTCGACCGCGACGAGCCGCGCCGGGTCGCCGAGTCCATCGTCACGATGGACCTGAACTACGCCACCATCACCGGCGTCGCCCGCGACGACCTGGAGGACGGCGGCGCCTGGCTGTACGCCGAGACGGTGCGCCAGGTGCACGCGATGACCGCGGGCCGCGAGGCCGGCCGCACCGGCGTCGAGCTGCTGATCCCCGACTTCAACGCGGTGCCCGAGCAGCTGGCCGAGGTGTTCTCCTCCCGTCCCGAGGTGCTGGCGCACAACGTCGAGACGGTGCCGCGGATCTTCAAGCGGATCCGCCCGGCCTTCCGCTACGAGCGCTCGCTGGACGTCATCACCCAGGCCCGCGCGGCCGGGCTGGTCACCAAGTCCAACCTCATCCTCGGCATGGGCGAGACCCGCGAGGAGGTCAGCCAGGCACTGGCCGACCTGGTCGGCGCCGGCTGCGAGCTGATCACCATCACCCAGTACCTGCGCCCCTCGCTGCGCCACCACCCGGTGGAGCGCTGGGTCAAGCCGCACGAGTTCGTCGAGCTGCAGGAGGAGGCCGAGGAGCTCGGCTTCGCCGGTGTGATGTCCGGCCCGCTGGTGCGCTCCTCCTACCGTGCCGGCCGGCTGTACCGCCAGGCGCTGGAGCACCGGGCGCAGGCCGCGGTCTGAGGCCGATCGGCCGAGTGCCGGAGGGCGGGGGGGGCCCAACCCCCCCCCCCCCCCCGGAACCCCCCCCCCTAAAACCCCCCCC
>NZ_JBHWBW010000599.1:0-4132 GCF_042735675.1 Kitasatospora sp. NPDC059571 | reverse complement strand
CAGGTACGGCACCGTGCCGTACGGGCCCGGCGGGGCCGGTGTCAGGCCAGGACGGCGAGCACCGAGCCCGCGGCGACCGTCCGGCCGCCCTCGCGGACTGCGAAGCCGAGGCCCGGCTCCAGCGGGACGGGCCGGCCGAGCTCGACCGTCAGCTCCACGGTCTCGCCGGGCCGGGCGACCCCGGCGTCGCCGCTCAGCCGCACGTCGCCGACCACGTCGCCGGTGCGCAGGTAGAACTGCGGGCGGTAGCCGGTGGCGATCGGCGTGCTGCGGCCGCCCTCGGCCGCCGACAGCAGGTGCACCCGCGCGGTGAAGCGGGTGTGCACCGAGGCGGTGCCGGCCGCCGCGACGACCTGCCCGCGGCGGACCTGGCCGCGCTGCACGCCGCGCAGCAGCAGCGCGACGTTGTCGCCGGCCTCCGCCGACTCCATCGTCCGGCCGAAGGTCTCCACGCCGGTGACCACCGACGCCACCTCCGCGTCGTACCCGACCACCTCCACCCGGTCGCCCAGGCGGACCCGGCCGCGCTCGACGGCGCCGGTCACCACCGTGCCGCGCCCGGTGATGGTGAGGACGTTCTCCACCGGCATCAGGAACGGCGCGTCGGTGTAGCGCACCGGCGTCGGCACGTAGGCGTCGACCGCGTCCAGCAGCTCCAGCAGGGCGGCCGACCAGCGCGGGTCGCCCTCCAGCGCCCGCAGCCCGGAGACCGGGACGATCGGCAGGCCCTCGCCGTCGTAGCCGTGCGCGGACAGCAGCTCGCGGACCTCCAGCTCGACCAGTTCGAGCAGCTCCGGGTCGCCGGCGTCGGCCTTGTTCAGCGCGACCACGACGTGCTCCACACCGACCTGCCGGGCGAGCAGCACGTGCTCGGAGGTCTGCGGCATGACGCCGTCCTGCGCGGAGACGACCAGGATCGCGCCGTCCAGCTGGGCCGCCCCCGTGATCATGTTCTTCACGAAGTCGGCGTGGCCGGGCATGTCGACGTGCGCGTAGTGGCGGGTCGCCGTCTCGTACTCGACGTGGGCGATGTTGATGGTGATACCGCGGGCGGCCTCTTCCGGGGCGCGGTCGATCCGGTCGAACGGGACGAACGAGCCGCCGCCGCGCTCGGCGAGCACCTTGGTGATGGCGGCGGTCAGCGTGGTCTTGCCGTGGTCGACGTGGCCCATGGTGCCGATGTTGAGGTGCGGCTTGGTCCGCACGAAGGCCTGCTTGGCCATGAGGGGTCTGCTCCTGGAGTCGTCGCATGATGAGGGACCTCTGGGACGGCCGACCTTCCCCGTCCGAGGTCCCGGGACGTCCCGGGGAAGGTCAGCGTCGTGCGCCGTCGAATGCGGCTGCGACTGCCTGGGCAGCGGCCATCGCGCCCGCGGCTGCGGGGAACTCGGCGATGGCGGTGCGGAACATGCGGATCATCGTGCCCGCGCGGGCCGGCCTTGCGCCAACGGTTTTCCGTCCCGCCCGGGCCCGGCCGCGGTAGCCCGTCCGAGTGGCTTGGGCAGGCCCGCGGAGACCTCGCGGCGCCGCTCGGGGACGATCGTGAAGCCCAGCTGCGACCGCCGTTAAGAATTCCTCGATGGACCGCACCGGCTCTGACCAGGCAGATTGCAGTGTGCCCGGCGAGGCAGGGGTTGCATCGCCGGGCCATCAGTCGATCGTGCGTCAGGAGCGCTCGCCGTGAAGGCACTCGTCAAGCAGAAGGCCGAGCCCGGGCTCTGGCTGATGGACGTCCCCATGCCGGAGATCGGCCCCGCCGATGTGCTGATCAAGGTGCTGCGCACCGGTATCTGCGGCACCGACCTGCACATCCGCAAGTGGGACGGCTGGGCGCAGCAGACCATCAGCACGCCGCTGACGATCGGCCACGAGTTCGTCGGCGAGGTCGCGGCGGTGGGCGCCGCGGTGGCCGACGTCGCAGTGGGCGACCTGGTCAGCGGCGAGGGCCACCTGGTCTGCGGCAAGTGCCGCAACTGCCTGGCCGGCCGCCGCCACCTGTGCCGCAACACCATCGGCCTCGGCGTCAACCGCGACGGCGCCTTCGCCGAGTACGTGGCGCTGCCGGCCTCCAACGTCTGGGTGCACCGGGTACCGGTCGACCTGGACGTCGCCGCGATCTTCGACCCGTTCGGCAACGCCGTGCACACCGCGCTGTCCTTCCCGCTGGTCGGCGAGGACGTGCTGGTCACCGGCGCCGGCCCGATCGGCATCATGGCCGCTGCCGTCGCCAAGCACGCCGGCGCCCGCAACGTGATGATCACCGACGTCTCCCCGTACCGCCTGGAGCTGGCCCGCCAGGTCGGCGTCTCGCTCGCCCTGGACGTCTCGCAGCACACCATCGAGGAGGGCCAGCAGAAGCTCGGCCTGCGCGAGGGCTTCGACGTCGGCCTGGAGATGTCCGGCCGCCCCGAGGCGATGCAGTCGATGATCGCCAACATGACGCACGGCGGCAAGATCGCCATGCTCGGCCTGCCGGCGGACGACTTCCCGGTCGACTGGGCGCGGATCGTCACCTCGATGATCACCATCAAGGGCATCTACGGCCGCGAGATGTTCGAGACCTGGTACGCCATGTCCGTCCTGCTGGAGGGCGGGCTCGACCTCAGCCCCGTGATCACCGGGCGCTACGCCGCCGCCGACTACCAGGCCGCCTTCGACGAGGCCGCGAGCGGCAACTGCGGCAAGATCATCCTCGACTGGACCGTCTGACCCGCACGACCCCCCGACCTAGGAGTCTTCACCGTGTTCGACAACGTCCGCGACGACCTCGCCGCCACCCTGGACGAGATCCGCGAGGCCGGCCTCTTCAAGCCCGAGCGCGTCATCGGCACCCCGCAGTCGGCCGAGGTCACGGTCACCGGCGGCGGCCGCCCCGGCGAGGTGCTGAACTTCTGCGCCAACAACTACCTGGGCCTGGCCGACCACCCGAAGGTCGTCGCCGCCGCCAAGGACGCCCTGGACCGCTGGGGCTACGGCATGGCCTCCGTCCGCTTCATCTGCGGCACCCAGGACGTGCACAAGCAGCTGGAGGAGCGCCTCTCGCACTTCCTCGGCCAGGAGGACACGATCCTCTACTCCTCCTGCTTCGACGCCAACGGCGGCGTCTTCGAGACCCTGCTGGACGAGCGCGACGCGGTCATCTCCGACGCCCTCAACCACGCCTCGATCATCGACGGCATCCGGCTCTCCAAGGCCCGCCGCCACCGCTACGCCAACCGCGACCTCGCCGACCTGGAGCAGCAGCTCAAGGCCACCCAGGACGCCCGCCGCCGGCTGATCGTCACCGACGGCGTGTTCTCCATGGACGGCTACATCGCCCCGCTGCGCGAGATCTGCGACCTCGCCGACCGCTACGACGCGATGGTCATGGTCGACGACTCGCACGCGGTGGGCTTCGTCGGCCCGACCGGCCGCGGCACCCCCGAGCTGCACGGCGTGATGGACCGTGTGGACATCATCACCGGCACCCTCGGCAAGGCCCTCGGCGGCGCCTCCGGCGGCTACGTCGCGGCCCGCCGCGAGATCGTCGCCCTGCTGCGCCAGCGCTCCCGCCCGTACCTGTTCTCGAACTCGCTCGCCCCGGTGATCGCCGCGGCCTCGCTGACCGTGCTGGACCTGCTGGAGAGCTCCGGCGACCTGCGCGAGCGGCTCGCCGCCAACACCGAGCTGTTCCGCCGCCGGATGACCGAGGAGGGCTTCAAGATCCTGCCCGGCGAGCACGCCATCGCCCCGGTGATGATCGGCGACGCCGCCGAGGCCGGCCGCCTCGCCGAGCTGCTGCTGGAGCGCGGCGTGTACGTGATCGGCTTCTCGTACCCGGTCGTGCCGCACGGCCAGGCGCGGATCCGGGTGCAGCTCTCCGCCGCCCACTCCACCGAGGACGTCGAGCGGGCCATCGCCGCGTTCGTCGACGCCCGCGCCGCGATGGGCGCGACCGCGGCGGAGTGACCGACCAGGCGCGGACCTACCCTCACCGCGCCCTCCCGGGGGCGATCCCCAGCCCCCGCAGAACCCCCGGGCCGGGCACCCCCCCCCCCGGGGCGGGCGGGGCGGCCATTGTCCCGGGGGCGCCGGGTGGGGTGGTCGACCCCCGCCTAGGGGGCGAGGCCGAGCTCGGCGATGAACATCGTCG
>NZ_JBHWBW010000598.1:0-4150 GCF_042735675.1 Kitasatospora sp. NPDC059571 | reverse complement strand
CGCCCAGTGTGCGCAGGCGGCGGGGTCCAGCGGTCGCCGGTAGTACAGCCCGAAATCGTGGTCCCGGTCGGGGCGGTGGGTGCCACGCGCCCGGCTGCCGCCGAGGCAGACGCCGACCACACCCGGCACCTCGGCCGGCCGCCGCGCCAGCGCGGCCCGGTCGGCGTCGGTGAAGCCGGCCGGGCGGACGGCGGGGTCGTCCGGGCTGCGGTCCATCCGGCGATGGTGGCCCGCCGCGGCCGGGGCGGGCCGGCGGTTTTCGGCCCGGGTCAGGCCCGCTCGGCGCCGACCAGCCGCTTGCCCATGCAGACGCTCTGCGGGGAGTCCTTGTAGTAGCCGAACTTGGTGACCGCCTCGTAGCCCTCGGAGGCGTACAGCGCGATGGCCTCCGGCTGCTCGGTGCCGGTCTCCAGCACGAGCCGGGTGCGCCCGGCCTCCAGCGCGGTGGCCTCCAGGTGGCGCAGGAGGGCACGGGCCAGACCGCGTCCGCGGGCCCGCTCGACCACGTACATCCGCTTGAGCTCGGCGTCGCCGTCCCGCAGGCCGTCCCCGTCGCCCTCCTTGGCGCGCCAGCCGCCGCAGGCGACCGCCTCGCCGTCCAGGTACCCCACCACGAACAGGCCGGACGGCGGGTCGAAGTGGTCCGCGTGCATCGACGTCTGGTCGATGTCGCCGTAGCGGCGGACGTACTCCTGCTGCACCTCGGCCGCCAGCCCGGCGGCGTCGGGGTGGCCGTAGCCGGTGGTGCGGATCTCCAGGGGGGACATGCTCGACATGGTTCTCAAGCCTACGGGGCCCGGTGCGCCGCGCCGCAGGCCGGGCCCCGCCCCCGGTCGGCCGGGGGTGCCGGGCGGCCCGGCCGCGCCCCGCTCAGCGGCCGGCCTCGAACCTCGCCACCAGATCGTCCTTGCCGAACATCCGGGCGGTGTCGAGGGCGGACGGCGTCCCGGCCGCCGGGTCGGCGCCGCCCGCCAGCAGCGCGGCCACGACCTCGTCCCAGCCCTTGAAGACCGCGCCGGCGAGCGGGGTCTGGCCGCGGTCGTTGGCCCGGTCGGCCTCGGCGCCGCGGGCCAGCAGGGCCTCCACCGCGCCCGCGTGCCCGTGGTACGCCGCGAGCATCAGCAGGGTGTCGCCGCGGTCGTTGCAGAGGTCGGCCGGCGCACCCGCGTCCAGGTAGGAGGCGAGCAGGGCCGCATCCCCGGACCGGGCGGCGTCGAACAGCCTGCCGGCCAGGGCCACGACCTCGGCGTCGGGCGTCTCGGGAGCGTTGTCGGCCATGGCACGGCCTTTCTGACGAGGGTCGATTTCCGTACGGCACCGTAGCGGACGACGCCGGGGCCGGATGGTCACGCCTCCGTTCGGGGGAATTTGCCCGGCCCGCCGAGGGCGGCCCGGCACCGGGGGGAGGCCTGTCAGCGCGGTCCCCCCGGCACAAAGCCTCGGTACGCATACCTCCGATGGAAATGGCCGGGCGAGATCCACCCGTTTGCCACATTCCATCATCTATTACTTTTTGTCACGATGAAGACACTTTCAGTAACCCTGTCCCCCACCCTCATCGAGGAGCTGACCTCGTGATCCTCTCCATTTCCGGCATCGTCCTCTTCGGCACCATCGCCTTCCTCTTCTTCCGCCGGGACGGACTCAAGGTGTCGCACGCCGTGGTCTCCGCGCTGTTCGGCTTCTACGTCGCCGGTTCCTCGATCGCCCCCAGCATCACCGCCGGCGGCGAGTCCCTGGCCAGTCTCATCGGCGGCCTCAAGTTCTGATCCCGGTTCCGTTCGGCCCGGGCGCGGATCCCACCGCCCCCGGGCCTTCCGGCTTCCGCCCGTCCCCCGCCGGCCCGACCCCCGCCGGCACCGGCCCTTCCGTCCCTGTCCCACCGCTCGGGGAGCCCGAATGTCCCTCACCCGCCACCTCGGCCGCGGCCGCGACCTCGCCCGGACCGCAGGCGACCACGCCGCCGACATGTTCGCGCCGCTCACCCTCATCGGCCGCGGGCTGCGGCGCCACCTCGAGTGGACCAGGAGCCGCTGGGCCGCCACCCCCAAGGAGCGCCGCGGCCCCACGCTCTTCCTGACCGCGGCGCTCGCCCTCGGCATCTTCCTGCTGCCGCACGGCCTGCTGTTCGCCCTGGTCGCCCTCATGGCCAGCGCCGCCTGGGCCGGACGCCGGCCCAAGGCCGCACCGGCCGCCGAGCCGGACGCCGGCGACCTCAAGCTGGCCGCGCTGTACGCGGCCCTCACCCCCTACCTGGCGGGGCCGGACGACATCAGCCCGCTGTACAGCTTCGACGGCGACCACAAGGCGGCGTTCAGCAACTGGGAGTTCGACGGCGACGGCCGCCTCGCCGCCCTGGAGGTGGCCTACCCGGCGTACTTCACCGACACCGAGCCGGCCGCCCGCGCCCGGATCGAGCAGGTCGTCCAGGGCAAGGCCGGCCGGGCCCGCGAGTACCGCTTCGACTGGGACGAGGAGTCCAACCGGCTCCGAGTGACCGCCCTCGCCCCGCTGCCGACCGACATCGCCGCCCAGCCGTTCGTGACCGCCCCCGGTGAGATCGTGCTCGGCTTCACCGACGCGCTCGGCAGCAGCCGCACCATCCCGGTCGTCCAGGGCGGCATCTCCACCCAGCAGCCGCCCGTGGTGTGGCGGGTCGGACCGCGCACCGGCGAGCCGCACCTGCTGGCACTCGGCGCGAGCGGGTCCGGCACCTCCACCCTGCTGCGCTCGATCGCGCTCCAGGCCCTGCCGTACGGCGACGTCGTGGTGATCGACGGGGCCGGCACCGGCGAGCACGCCTGCCTGGTGAACCGGCCCGGTGTGCACACCGTCGAGACCAGCCTGCACGGGGCGGTGGCCGCGCTGGAGTGGGCCGCCAAGGAGACCGAGCGGCGGCTCGGGCTGCTCAACGCGGCACGGCACACCGGCATCGCCGCGCCGGAGGACACCACCCGGCCGCTCTGGCTGCTGCTCGACCACCCGACCGAGCTCAGCGAGCTCGCCCAGGCCGAGGACCGGCCCGACCCGCAGGACCTGCTGGAGATCCCGCTCCGGCACGGCCGGTCCGCCCGGGTCACCGTGGTGATCGCCGAGCACGTCGACGCACTGGACCGGCTGCGGCCGACCGTCCGGGCGACCACCCGCGCCAAGGTGGTGCTCGGCCCGGTCGGCCCCGACCTCGGACGGGCCGCGCTCGGTGCCGCGCTCGACATCACCCCTGCCGCGCACACCCCGGCCGGCCGCGGCTACGCCCGGATCGGCGCCGCCGCCCCCGTGCGCCTCCAGGTGCCGGCCACCGTCGACCCGCTGGACGAGGACGCCCCCGCCCAGCTGCGGGACGCGGTGATCGCCCTGCTGCCGCACCGCGACACCCGGACGGAGGCCCCGGCCCCGGCCGGCGCGAGCGCCTCGGCCGGTTCGGTGACCGACCGCGCCGAGGAGATGGTCGCCGAACTCGGCGTGGACCTCGCCAAGGACGGCGCTCCGGTGCGGCCGCGCCCGGTCTGGTGACCTCCCGCCCGGAGCACCGGAATGCGTCATTCGGGTGATCGCTGTGTGCGCAGGAGGAGGCACCGAGGGTGACATCAGCGATCAGATGTGACAAATCGGGCGCTGATGGGTACAAACGTGGGCGGCACGACAGGCGACGCATGTCCCCGGACGGGAATCTTCGTCGACGGCCGAGCGTTGACCGAACGACGAAGACAGCGACCACTAGTCCTGTGGGCCATAAGCCCGGGAGGCACGATTCATGAGCGAGCGAGCTCTCCGCGGCACGCGACTCGGGGCCACTAGCTACGAGACCGACCGTGGTATCGATCTGGCTCCCCGCCAGACCGTCGAGTACGCATGTCAGAACGGACACCGTTTCGAGGTGCCCTTCTCCGTGGAGGCGGAGATTCCCTCGGTGTGGGAGTGCCGTTTCTGTGGCCAGGAGGCCATGCTCCTCGACGGCGAGGAGCCGGAGGAGAAGAAGACCAAGCCGACGCGTACCCATTGGGACATGCTGATGGAGCGTCGGACACGCGAGGAGTTGGAGGAGGTGCTGGCCGAGCGGCTGGCCGTGCTCCGCTCCGGCGGGATGAACCTCGCGGTTCACCCGCGCGACAGTCGCAAGAGCGCATGACCGCGCTCCCCGGTTCCGGGG
>NZ_JBHWBW010000597.1:0-4150 GCF_042735675.1 Kitasatospora sp. NPDC059571 | reverse complement strand
CGCTCGTTACGAGCGGGGCGGGCGGCGTCGTCGTTCCGGGAGGGCGGTGCAGCCGGTCGGCGTCAGCCGTTGATCGGCGGGCGGTACTCCGTGTCGGGGCCCGGGCCGGTGCCCGGCTCGACCACCTCGCCCTGGATCACCTTGCCGTCGGGGCGGTGGATCCTCAGCTGCTCCTGGAGCCGGACGGCGTCCGCGAAGCGGTCCGCACCGACCGGGGAGGTCGAGCGCAGCGCCCCCGACGCCACCCGGCGGGCGGCGGCCCGCCACAGCGCCCGGGTCGGCGGGAAGAGCAGGGTCAGCGCCACCGCGTCGGAGAGCAGCCCGGGCAGGATGAACAGCACGCCCGCGAGCACGGTCAGGCTGGTCGAGGTCTGCGGCTGCTCCGGCTTGGGGTCACGGCTCTGCTCGACCATCGCCGAGAACGCCCGGCGCCCGGCCCGCTTGATCAGCCAGCCGCCGAGGAACACGCCGGCCACCAATGCCAGCAGCACGGTGAACCAGCCGGCCGCCGAGGCGACCACCGTCAGCAGCCAGATCTCCAGGACCAGCCAGCCGGCGATCAGCAGGGGCGTCACCCGCCGCAGCGTGCTGCGCGGGGCGGGACGGGCCGGTGAAGCTTGCTGGGTCACGGTAGGAATCCACTCCAACGCGGTGCTCTCCGGCGTGCGCGACGGCACGGGGGCCGGCACCTCCGGCCGCGACTACGGCACCACCTGGTTCAACGGCTCCGACGGCGCAGGTGTTCCGCCCGAGCGGCGCCGCCGAACGGCACCCGCACCGACCGCGCCGCAGGCCAGCAGGCCGGCCAGGGCCAGCGCCCACTCCGGTCCGGCGCCGACCCGGTCGGCGACGGTGCGCTCGCCGCGCAGCGGCACGGTCGCGTTGATCACGGCCGGGGTGAGCTCCTTGGTCTGCGTCACCACCGAGCCGTCCGGCGCGATGACGGCGCTGATGCCGCTGGTCGCGGCGATCAGCACGGCCCGGCCGTGCTCGACGGCCCGCAGCCGGCTCATCGCGAGCTGCTGCTGGGTCTGGCCCGTCCGGTTGTAGGTGGCGTTGTTGGTCTGGACGACCAGCACCCGGCCGCCGTCGTCGACGGTGTCCCGGACGATCTCGTCGTAGGCGACCTCGAAGCAGATCACGTCGCCGATCCGGGCCGGACCGAGCTGCATCACGCCGTTGTGGTCCCCGGGGTAGAAGTCCCGGGCGACCCGCTGCAGCCGGGTGATGACCTTGGAGAGCTCACTGCGGAACGGGACGTACTCGCCGAACGGCACCGGGTGCTGCTTGGTGTACGAGGCGCCGGGGCCGGTGGTCGGGCTCCAGACGATGCCCTCGTTCTGCACGTGCTGGGCGTCCGGGCCGTCGACCAGTGCGCCGACCAGGGTGGGCACGCCGACGGCCTTCACGGCCTGGTCGATCCGGACGTACGCCGCCGGGTCCGAGAACGGGTCGAGGTCCGAGGCGTTCTCCGGCCAGATGACCACGTCCGGCTTGGGGGCCCGGCCGGCGGCGATGTCGGCGGCGAGCTTCTCGGTCTCGGTGGCGTGGTTGTCCAGGACCTGCATCGGACGGCCGAGGAAGTCCATGCCCGGGTGCGGGACGTTGCCCTGGACGAGCGCCACCTTCAGCTCGGAGTCGCCCTTGGTCGCCACCGGCACCAGCAGCCCGGCGAGCAGCGCGGCGACCGCACCGAGGCAGGCCAGCGCGGCGGCGCGGGGCGCCCGGCGCGGCCCGCGCAGCCGCAGCACCGCCCAGGCGAGCAGGGTGCCGCTGAGCGCGACCGCGAAGGTCACGAGCGGGGCGCCGCCCAGCGCGGCGAGCGGGGTGAACGGGCTCGCGGTGTTGGCGAACGCCAGCCGCCCCCAGGGGAAGCCGCCCAGCGGCAGCCGGTCGCGGGCCCACTCCTGGGTCACCCACAGGCACGCCGACCAGAGCGGCCAGCTGCGCAGCCGGGAGACCGCGGCCAGCCCGGCGCCGAGCGCGGCGATGAACAGGGCCTCGATCACGGACAGGCCGACGGTGGCGTCCCAGCCGACCACCCGCAGCCAGGACAGCAGCCCGAGGAAGAACGGCAGTCCGAACGCGAAGCCCGTCCAGGCGCCCTGGCGCAGGGTGCGGCCGCGGGTCAGCAGCGAGAGCGCGGCGACCGCGGCGACCGACAGCGGCCACACGTCGTAGGGCGGGAAGGCCGCCGCGAACAGCAGGCCGGCCAGCACGGCCAGACCCGTCCTGGGCAGCCCGGCCCTCATCCGGGCGAGCCGTCCGGGCCTGGTCGGGGCGGTCGCCCGCTCCTCGTCCGCCACCGGCCGCTCCTGTTCCACCGGCAGTGCCACCTGCGCACTCACTCTCTGGCTGTGCCGCCCGCGTCCTCGGCCCGCCCGTGCGCGGATACCGTGCCACGACGGTACCCCGGATCGCTGCGGGCCCGGACGACGGGGTGGCACCGGTCACACCTGCCGGACCTGCTCAGAACGCGGTCGCGGCGGCGGGGGCGGCTCCCGGGCCGCGGACGCGGACGGCCGGGGTCATGGCGGGAGTCGTGGTGGATGTCGCGGTGGGGAGCGGTGCGGGGACGGGGGTGCGCGGGGCGGGAAGGCCCGGTGGTGCGGCGGGCTTCCGGCCGGGCGGGCGGAGCAGCAGCAGAGCGGCGCCGGTCAGGGCGACGGCGACGATCCCGTCGAGCCAGTAGTGGTTCGCCGTCCCGACCACCACGAGGTAGGTGACGGCGGGGTGCAGCAGCCAGAGCCAGCGCCACCGGCCGCGGGTGGCGGCGATCAGTCCGACGGCGACGGTGAGCGCCCAGCCGACGTGCAGCGAGGGCATCGCGGCGAACTGGTTCGACAGGCTGTCGGTGTCCGGGTCGCCGTACACCGCCGGGCCGTAGACGCGGGCGGTGTCGATCAGCCCGGTGGCGTCCAGCATCCGCGGCGGGGCGAGCGGGAGCAGCAGGTGCAGCCCCAGCCCGGCCCCGGTCAGCACGGTCAGCACCCGGCGTATCCAGACGTAGTGGGCGGGGCGGCGCCAGTACGTCCAGACCAGGAAGAGCACGGTCGCCGGGAAGTGCACGGTCGCGTAGAAGGCGTTCGCGGTGTGGACCAGCAGATCGCTGTGGAGCAGCAGGTGCTGGACGCCGTCCTCGTCCGGCAGGTGCAGGAAGCGCTCCAGCCGCCAGACGTCGTCGGCGTTGCGGAAGGCGCGCGGCACATGGCCCTCGGCGGCGATCCGGCCGAGCCGGTAGACGGTGTACAGCGCGCCGATCAGGAGCAGTTCGCGCAGCAGCGGGGGGCGGCGGGCCGCCGGCTCGGCCTGCGGCGGGTCGTCGGGTGGCAAGGGGTGTCCTGTCGGAGACGGAATGACCGGATGAAGGGGTGTCGGGGTGCGGTGGTGCGGGGGTCAGAGGCCGAGTGCGGGCAGCACGACGGCGTCGACGTACCCGGCCAGGTAGGCGGGGTCGGCCTCGGCGCCCTCCAGCAGGGGGCGGGCGGCGAGGGCGCCGAGCACCATGTGCGGGACGAACCGGGCGGCCGGGCGGCCGGCGGCGATCTCCCCGCGGTCCGCGCCCCGGCGGAGCATGGTGTCCAGCGCGGCGCTCTCGGGCTCGACCACGAGCGTGCGGAAGGCGCGCATCAGGTCGGGGTCCTTGTGCAGGGCCTGCCCGAGCGCCCGCATCAGCGAGGCGTCCCGGACGGAGGTGCCGCAGCGCAGCCGGACGAGTTCGTGGAGGTCGCCGCGGAGGGTGCCGGTGTCGATGTCGGCGGCGGTGATCGGGCGGCAGCTGCGCAGCGCGGCGACGACCAGCTCGGGCTTGCCGCCCCACTGGCGGTAGAGGGTGGCCTTGCTGGAGCGGGTGCGGGCGGCGATGGCGTCCATGGTCAGCGCGTCGTACCCGCTCTCCCGGAGCAGGTCGATGACGGCGGTGTACAGCTCGCGCTCGCGGTCCTCGGAGAGCCTGCTGCGGCGGGCCCTGGGCTCGGCGTCCGGCGTCACGGTGACCTCCCGGCGAACGGCGTGGAACGAAACGGTTTCGTACTCGCTCACCATACGCCTGTACACGCACGGCGGGCCGGGCGGGCCCGGGGAGGGTGGGGCTGCCGGGGCCGGGGCCCCGCCGGCGCGGGGGGGGGCCCCACGCGCGGCAGGTTGCGAC
>NZ_JBHWBW010000596.1:0-4172 GCF_042735675.1 Kitasatospora sp. NPDC059571 | reverse complement strand
GCCGCACCCAGCAGGCCCACCGCGGCCGCGAGCCCGCCGGCCGCCGCCGAGACGCCCAGCAGCACCAGGGGGCAGACGAACTCGCCGAGGAAGAACGCGGCGTTCCACAGCCCGGTGCCCCGCCCGCGGTCCGCGTGCTCCAGCCGGGCCAGCGCCCGGGTCAGCAGCGCGGGCAGCAGCATCCCGGTGCCCAGGCAGTTGACCACCGCGCCGGCGACCAGCAGCGGTGCGCCGCCCGCCGCGCACATCACCGCGAAGCCGAGCGCGCACAGCCCCAGCACGTGCGGCAGGAAGCGCTGCGCCCGGTCGGCGAAGCGGGCGAAGACGGCGGCGCCCGCGACGGTGGCCGCGCTGGCGACCGCCGTCGCCGCCCCGATCGCGGCCGGCGCCCGCACCCCGACCCCGTCCAGCAGGAACGACATCTCCACCGGCACGGTGTAGAAGACCACCGCACCGAAGAAGGTCAGCCCGCAGGTCGCCGCCAGCGGCCGGAACGGGAACGGACGCCGCTGCGCCGCCGCGTCGGCCGGCACACCGCCACCGGGGCCGTCGCCGCCCTGCCCCGGCGCGCGCAGCACCCCCGCCATCAGCGGCGCCAGCAGCAGGCTCACCGCGTACGCCCAGAACGGCGCCCGCCAGCCGGCCGAGCCGACCGCGCCGCCGACCACGAAGAACGCCGTCGCCGAGAGCGACGCGCAGACGGTCTGCAGGGCGAGGTAGCGGTCGCGTTCCCGGCCCGTCCAGTAGTCGCCGATCAGCGTGGTGCAGCAGGTCATGATGACGGCCTCGGTCACCCCGACCAGGGCCCGGCTGACCACGATCGCCGGCAGCGAGTCCAGCCACAGCGGCGCCGTGCCGACCAGCGCGTACGCGACGGTGGCGCCGACCAGCAGCCGGCGGCGCCCCAGCCGGTCGACCAGCACCCCGGCGAACGGCGCCAGCAGGCCGAGCGCCAGCGCCGGCACCGTCAGCGCGACCGGCACCAGCGCCCCGGCCCCCGGCGTACCGGCGAAGTGGTCCTGCATTTGCGGCAGGACCGGGGCGATCAGCACGGCGCCGAGGATCGGCAGGCAGCTGCCGGCCATCAGCAGCACGGCCCGCAGGCGGTGGCGGGCGTCCGGCGCGGTGCCCGGGCGGGCATCGGCGGTGAGGACGGGCCCGGAGGTCTCCGTTCACGGGGGGCGGCGGGCCGGTGGGGCGGCCCTGCGTGCGGCGGGGGAGCGCGCCCTTTGTATCCGGGCCGCGCCGAAAGCGCGACAGCCGTCCTCACTGCGAGACGCGCCGGCTGCCGCCGGTCCGTCAGAACGGTTCGCCGGCAGGCCCACTGTGGTACCGACCCTCTGTCAGTCCGGCCCTCGGGCGCCGCATCGGCCGCGTCCCGAACGGGCATCACCACCGGGTCGGCGCCGCGCACGGTCCGGCGGCCGCACGGCCGTCCGCTGCACCAACGCTGCGAGGTGCCGGCCGCGGTGACCGGACGAGGCTGGAGGCGTCCGCCCGGGCCGCCCGCAGCCGCCGACGGCCCCGGCCCGGCGGACGGAAGGAGCCGGACCACCATGGGCGCACTCTTCTCGGAACACGAGCGGCTGATCCTCGACGACATCGAACGGCGGCTGCGCCGCCAGGACCCGCGCCTCGACCGCAGGCTGCGCCGCCGCGCCGGAGTCCGGGCGCTCTCCTGGCGGCCCGGCCTGCTCGCCGCGGCGGCCGGAGCCCTCGCGGCGGCCTGCGCCGCGGGGCTGCTCTGGGCGGCGGCCGGGGGCCGGGCGGCCCTGGTACCGGGCCTCTGCGCGGCAGCGGCGGCCGCCCTGGGCACCGCCGCGGCCTTCCGGCGGCTCGCGGCGATCCAGCATGCCCGCACCGGACCGCGGACCCGCGGCTGAGCACCCGCCGGCCGGCTTGCTATCGTCCGGATCCACGGGCCGGCACCGGCCCGACTTGCGTGTTCGGTGGCCCGCAGGCCCCGCCGCCGCCCGCACCGGGCGGCCCGGGGACGCGCAGGAGGGGAGGCCACCATGCCCGGACCGCACGCGGTCGGCGCCGAACGGGCCGACGGGCGGCCGCCCGTCGCACCGCTGCCCGCCGCCGGACTGATCGACCTGCGCGGGCGGCCCGGCCCCGCCTTCCGGCTGCACTGCCCCGCGGACGCGGTGGTCGTCGTCTCCGGCCTGCCCGGCAGCGGCAAGTCCACCCTGCTGGCCCGCTGGGCGGACCGGGCGGCGGTGATCGACCCGCGGACGACCCACGTCGACTGCGAGGCGGTGATGCCCGCCTGGCTGCCCTACCCGGTCTACCGGCCCTGGGCGCGCCTGCGCCACCTCGCCCGGATGCGCGCCGCGCTGCGCGCCCGCGGGCCCCTCCTCGTGCACGACTGCGGCAGCCGGCCCTGGCTGCGCCGGTGGCTCGGCCGCAGCGCCGCCCGCACCGGCCGGACCCTGCACCTGGTGCTGCTGGACGTCGGTGCGGCCGAAGCCCTGACCGGCCAGGAGTCCCGCCGCCGGTGGGCGCCCCGGCGGGTCTTCGCCCGGCACCGCCGCGGGCTCGGCCGGCTGCTGGCGGCGATCGACCGCGACGGCGCGGCAGCCGTCCCGGAGGCCACGTCCCTGCTTCTGCTCGACCGGGTCTCCCGGGAACGCGCGGCCGCAGTCGAGTTCACCGGCCCCGGCCCGGCCGCTGCCGGGCCGCGCTGACCCGGCGCGCCACGGAACGGGGCGCTGCACAAGCGATGCAAGGTGCATCTGAGCGCGCCCCGCGGCAGAGTGGGGTTTCCAACGGTCCGAACGTCCGCACCGGAGGCCGCCATGACCACCGCAGCAGCCCGCACCACCGACGCCGCGCGGCCCACGCCCCGGATCATCGGGACGGCACCGCCCACCGAGACGCCCGAGTGCGAGTCCTCGACCGGCCACGGCATCTCGATCCCGGAGGCCGTGGAACTGCGCACCGCCTGGCCGGGCTGGGCGCCCGTGCTGGCGATCGCCGTCATGGTGCTGTGCACGGTCGGGTTCATGGTCGCCCGGATCGCCGCATGGTGACCGGCCCGGCGCTGCCCGCCCCGACCGGCCCCGCGCACGTGCCCGTCGACGGGCCGCCCGTCGACGGTGCGGGCCTGTCCACCGGCGGCGTCGCCCGCCGGCTCGGCGTCTCGCCGACCACCGTCCGCTCCTGGGAACGGCGCTACGGCATCGGCCCGGCCGGCCACGAGACCGGGCGGCACCGGCGCTGGTCGCCCGCGGACGTCGCGGTGCTGGAGGCCATGTGCGCCCTCACCGCCCGCGGCGTCCCGCCGGCCGAGGCCGCCCGGGCCGCCCTCTCGGCCGGCCCCGCGGGCACCGCGGCCGAAGCCCCCGCCGGACCGGACGGCCCACCGGCCACCGCCCGGCCCGGTGGGGCCGCACCCGGCGGCCGGAACCTGCTCCCGCTCGGCCCGGTCCGCCCGGAGTGCCGCGGTCTCGCCCGCGCCGCCGTCCGGCTCGACGCCCCCGCCGTGGAACGCATGCTCGCCCGCACGGTCGCCGACTTCGGCCCGGTCGCCGCGTGGGAGGAGGTGATGGTGCCGGCGCTGCGGGCCGTCGGCCGCAAGTGGGCGGCCGAGGGGGAGCGCTACGTGGAGGTCGAGCACCTGCTGTCCTGGCACGTGTCGAGCGCCCTGCGGGCCGTCGCGACCAGCCCCGTGGCGGTCGCGGGCGCCGCCCTGCCGGTGCTGCTCGCGGGGATGCCGAACGAGCAGCACTCGCTGCCGCTGGACGCGCTCGCCGCGGGCCTGTCCGGCCGGGGGCTGCCCTACCGGATGTTCGGCCCGGCGGTGCCGCCCCCGGCGCTGCTGGCCGCCGTCGCCCGCACCGGCCCGTCCGCGGTCGTGCTCTGGGCGCAGTCCCGGGCGACCGCCGACCGCCGGCTGGCCCTGGAGGCCGCCACCACCGCCTGGGGTGTCCGCGGTGCCCGTTCCCGGCCCGCGGTGGTGCTCGCCGGACCCGGCTGGGCCGGTGCGCCGCGCACCGCCGGGACGCTGCGTCCGCGCGGCCTGTCGCAGGCCCTGGACCAGTTGGCGATGCTGGCCGGCCACTGAGTCGCTCCGCCGCCGCGCCGCCGGCCCCCCGCGCCCCCCCCCCCCGCGCGCGCGGGGGCGTCGGCCCCCCCCCGCCCCGGCCGGGGGCGGCGGGGGGGCGGCC
>NZ_JBHWBW010000595.1:0-4186 GCF_042735675.1 Kitasatospora sp. NPDC059571 | reverse complement strand
GCCCCGGCCGGCCTGCTCGGCGGCGCCGCGGCTGCCCCGGCCTCCCCGTCCGCGCCGTCGCCCGATGCGGCCGGGGTCGCCCACGCCGCGACCCAGCTGGCGCACGCCGTCGAGATCCCCGGCGGGCCCGGCCTGCCGATGGACCCGGCGACACCGCCGCACGCCGGCCCCGCGCTGCCCCCGCCGCCGGTCGGCGTCGCCCCGGTGCCCGGCCCCCCGCCGGGCTACGGCTACCCGGGCGCCGGACCGGTCGGCGCCCCGCCGATGCCGCCCGCCGCCGTGCCCGGACCGCCGCAGATGCCGGCGCCCGGCCTGCCCGGCCCGGTGCCGGCCGGTGCCCCCGGCGTGCCGACCATCGGCCCCGGCACCCAGGCGGTGATCAGCTACCGCCGGCCGGACGGCTCCGAGCAGTCCCTGGTGATGGCGAGCGAGCCGGGCACCCCGCACCCGGAGTGGAAGGCGCTCCAGGAGATGCGGCGCCTGGGCGTGCCGCCGGACCAGGTGCTGGAGTTCCACACCGAGCTGGAGCTGTGCGACCTGCCCGGCGGCTACTGCGCCCGGATGGTCCGGTCCTCCTGGCCGAACGTGCGGATCACCCACACCGTGCCGTACGGCCGCGACCGGCAGTCCCGGCAGGCCGGGATGGCGCTGCTCTTCGACCACCACGACCAGCTGCACCAGCTGGCCGCCGCCCCGCAGCGGCCGCGGCCGGTGCCCGCCCCGCTGCCGCCGCCGGGCTCCGTCCTGCCGCTGCCGCCGCTGGCGCCCCAGCAGCTGGCCGCCGAGCTCGGCCAGGCCTTCGGCCCGGCGGTCTTCCGGTTCGAGCAGCGCGCGGTCTCCCGGCAGGGCGTTCCCGAGCCGGTGGCGCAGACCCTGATGTGGGCCGGGCTGCCGCGCGAGTTCGCGCCGTTCTTCTGGGCCCAGGCCCAGGAGGGCCGGCCGATCCCGACCCTGGCCGAGCTCGCCGCCGAGCGCGGCCGCCCGGCCGGCCCGGACTTCGGCGGCTACCTGGTGCTCGGCAACGACTACGGACGGCAGCTGTGCGTGCAGTACGGCACCGCCGCGGTGGTCGCGGTCGACCTGGAGGGAACCGGTGAGCCGCCGCGGTTCGTCAACACCGGCGTACCGGAGTTCGTCCGCAGCCTGGCCGTCCTCGGCCGGATGTGGCGGCTGCGCTACGGCCTCACCCCGGAGCAGGCCGGCCGCTGGACCACCGACCTCCAGGCGCAGCTGCTGGCGGTCGACCCCGCGGCGCTGCACACCCCGGAGGGCTGGTGGGCGGTGCTGCTGGAGCAGTTCTGGGACGGCCTGATGTAGCCGGTGGGGGCGGGTCGGCGCGGCCCGCCCCCGGCCTCGTCTTGTTGGGCTTTCCACCGTATCTGCGCAAAATAGGTCAAGTGGGCGGCTTCGGGTCGTCCTCGAACGGACAGAGATCCCGAGAGCACGGATCCCGACAGCACGAGGGGAAGAGAGCCGATGAGCGACGCCGTCTCCCAGCACGGCTTCACGGTTGCCCGGCGCGGCTACGCGCCCGAGCAGGTCCACGCGACGCTCGCGGGGCTGACCGCGGAGCGCGACCAGGCGTGGGAGCGGCTCAGCGTGCTCGGCGCCGGCCTGCGGGAGATGGAGAAGCGTCTCGCCGAGATCATGCAGGCCAAGGAGGACGCCCCCGAGCCGGACTACAACCGGCTCAGCGAGCAGGCCGCCGCACTGATGGCGATCGCCGCGAACGAGGCGGAGGCGGTGCGGTCCACCGCGCTGCGCAACGCCGGGGACATCCGCGACGAGGCGGAGAAGGCCGGCAAGGCCGCCGCGCGCGCCGCCGACACCTACGCGGCCACGGTCCGCGGCGAGGCCGAGCAGCACGGCCGCGAGACCGAGATGAGCACCCGGGCGTCCGCCGAGCGGATCCGCCTGGAGGCCGAGCTGGACGGCCGGGCCACCCGGGACGCCGCCACCGCGGACGCGGCCCGCACCCGGCTGGCCGCCGCCGAGGCCGAGGAGCGCGCCGAGGCCAAGCTGGCCGAGCTGCGCCGCCGCTCGGACGAGATGTTCGCCGAGGCCGAGGCCCAGGCGGACGCCGAGGAGGCGAAGCTCACCTCCGGCGCCGAGCGCCGGCTGCGCGAGGCGGAGCAGCACCGCGAGGCGGTGCTCGCCGAGATCCGCACCATCGAGGGCAACGCCCAGACCCGGGCGGAGGACCTGCTCTCCGCGGCCCGGCTGAAGGCCGAGCGGATCCGGGTCGCCGGCGAGGCGGACCAGCGGGACTTCACCGCGCGCCACGCCGAGATGGAGGAGCAGCTCGACACCATCAAGAAGACGCTGGCCGAGCTGACCGGCGCGGCCCTCGGCGCGATCGAGCCGTCCCGCCGCCCGGCCGCCCTGGAGGCCGCCGCCCGCGAGGCCAACGAGCCGGAGCTCACCCTCGACCTCTTCCTGAAGAAGGACCGCCCCACCGCCGAGCCCCCGGCCGCCGGCGAGGACGCGGCGCCCGCCGACGGCGCCGAGGAGGACGCGGCGGACGAGGAGCCCGCGGCGGAGGCGAAGATCGTCCCCAAGATCGTCATCGTGGACGACGGCATCGACCACGACACCCGCCCCGGCCGCATCACCCGCCGCGGCTGACGGCACCCCGCCGCGGCCGGGCCGTACGGGTCAGAGCACCTCGACCGCGGCGCCGGTGAGGCGGCGCCGGCAGTCCAGGACGTAGCGGGCGTGCTCGGCGACCGCGTCGTAGTCGAAGTCGTCGTGGTCGGCGAGCAGGATGACGGCGTCGGCGGCGGCCAGCTCCTCGGGGGTGGCCTCCACCCGGCGTACGGAGGCCAGGGGGCCGCCGTCGTGCTCGGGGGCGGTGCGCTGGCCGGGGATCTGCGGCTCGGCGACGTGCACCCCGGCCACCACGTGCGGGTCGGCGGCGCGGACGTCGGCGCCCATCCGGGTGAGCAGCTCGACCACCCGGGCGGCCGGGGTCTCCCGAGCGTCGCCGGTGTTCTTCTTGTACGCCAGGCCCAGCACCAGCACCCGGGAGCCGTTGACCGAGCGCTGCCGGTCGTTGAGCGCCTCGGTGAGCCGGCGCACCACGTAGTCCGGCATGTGGCTGTTGACGTCGTTGGCGAGCTCGACGAAGCGGAACGACCGGCCGAGCGCCCGCTCCACCCGCCACGACAGGTACGACGGGTCGATCGGCAGGCAGTGCCCGCCGACGCCCGGGCCGGGGGTGAACCGCAGGAACCCGAACGGCTTGGTGGAGGCCGCGTCGATGGCCTCCCAGACGTCGATCCCGAGGTCGTGCGCGAACATCGCGAGCTCGTTGACCAGGGCGATGTTCACGTGCCGGAAGGTGTTCTCCAGCAGCTTGGTCAGCTCGGCCTCCTTGCACGAGGAGACCGGCACCGTCCGCTCCACCAGCTGCCCGTAGAAGCCGTCGACGGCGGCCAGGCCGTCCGGGGTGGTGCCGGAGACGACCTTCGGGGTGTTCTCCAGCCGCCACCGCGGGTTGCCCGGGTCGATCCGCTCGGGGGAGTAACCGAGGTGGAAGTCGGCGCCGGCCCGCAGCCCGGAGCCCTGCTCCAGCAGCGGGGCGAGCAGCTCCTCGGTGGTGCCCGGGTACGTGGTGGACTCCAGCACCACGGTGGCGCCGGGCCGCAGGTGCCGGGCCAGCAGCCGGGCCGAGGCCTCGATGTACGAGAGGTCGGGGACGCCGTCGCGCAGCGGCGTCGGCACGGTGATCACCGCGACGTCGAACCCGGCCACGTCCGAGGGCTCGGCGGACGGCAGGTAGGCGCCGCTGTCCAGCAGCGGGCGCAGCCGCTCGCCGGGGATGTCCTCGACGTAGGACTCGCCGACCGCGAGCCGCTTGATCCGGCGCTCGTCGACGTCGTACCCGACCACCCGGTGCCCCACCTCGGCGGCCCGGACGGCCAGCGGCAGCCCGACGTAGCCCTGGCCTGCGATGACCACGCGCATGACGAAGTACCCCCTCCATCGCGATGGTGCGCACACCCTCTCCGGGGCGGCCCCACACCTTCTTCACACGAGGGTACGGAGCCGGGACCGGGCGCGGGCGGCTTCGCGCAAAGCGGTGCCGAACGGCCGGGGTGAGCGGCCCCGGACGGCGCTGAGGCCCCGGGGGGGCGCCCCGGCGCTGCGCGGGGCGGCGCCGCGCCGCCCCCCGCGCGCCCCCCCC
>NZ_JBHWBW010000594.1:3801-4209 GCF_042735675.1 Kitasatospora sp. NPDC059571 | reverse complement strand
AGACAGACGGTGAAGTGGTCGCCGAGACCGTCGAGCAGGGTGTGCTCGTGCGGCCAGGAGGCCCGGGCCGCGCTGGTGAGCGCCTCGGGGCCGGCACCGGGCGCCGAGAGCGACTCGGGCGCCCGCACCAGCAGGGTCGGGGCGGCGATCCCCGCCGGGCGCCAGCCGGTGAACAGCCGCAGGTAGCCGCCCATCGCGGTGAGCCGGGCATCGTCCATCGGCACGTACGCGCCCTCGCGCGCCAGCATCGCGCCGGTCAGCACGGGCAGCAGCTCGGCGACCGAGGTCGCCCCGCCGTCCGCGGCCGGCGCGCCGGGCCCGAACGCGGCGCCCGCCCCGGGGGGGGCGGGGTGGGTGTGGGGGTGGACCCGCACCGCGGCCGACGGGCCCGCGCCCCGCGCCCCCCAC
>NZ_JBHWBW010000594.1:0-3791 GCF_042735675.1 Kitasatospora sp. NPDC059571 | reverse complement strand
GGCGCGCTCCCCGGGCGCGCCGGCGGGGCGCCGGGCGCCCCCCCGGCGCGCGGGCGCGCCGCCCCGTCCCCGAACTCGTCGCCCTCCCCGGCGGGTGCCGTGAAGGAGTAGGTGTCGACCAGCACGACGGCCGACGGGCCCGCACCGAGCTCCTCCAACCGGGCCGCGGTCGCCTGCGCGAGCAGGCCGCCGGTCGAGTGGCCGAGCAGCACGAACTTCGCGCCGTCGGCCACCCGCAGCACGCTCTGTGCCGCCAGTTCGAGGATCGCCGCCGCGTCGGCGGGCAGCCGCTCGCCGTCCAGCAAGCCGGGCAGCGGCAGCGCGTTCACCGCCCGCCGCCCGCGGAAGGCCGCGGCCAGCCGCGCGTACTGGTGCGGGCCGGAGATCGCCAGCAGTGAGGGCAGGCAGACCAGCAGCGGCTGCTCCGGCCCCTCGGCGAGCCGGACCGGCTCCATCGCGGGTGCCGAGCCCGACGCGGCCTCGACCGCGTCGAAGGACGGACGGAAGCGCGAGGCCGCGAACAGCAGCTCCATGAACTCGCTGCTGCGGCCCGTCGCCGCCGCCGACCGCAGCAGGGTGCCGATGCTCCCCAGCCCGCCGTCCGTGCCGCCCTCCGCCGTGGGCCGGCCCCCCGGGGGGGTGGGGGGGGGCGCCGGCCGCGCGGGCCCGGGGGGCCGCCCCCCCCCCCCCCGCCCGCGGCGCCCCCCCGCGCCGCGCCCCGCCGGCTGTCGGGGGCTCCGCGGCGCCGCGGACGTCGCGAGCAGGGTGCGCAGCCGCCCGGCCAGCAGCCGCGGCGCCGGGTGGTCGAAGAGCAGCGTCGCCGGCAGCCGCAGGCCGGTGGCCGCGCCGAGGCGGTTGCGCAGCTCCACGGAGGTCAGCGAGTCGAAGCCCAGCTCCAGGAAGGCCCGTTCGGCGTCCACGGCCTCCGGCCGCGGGTGGCCGAGCACGGCCGCCGCGTGCACCCGGACGAGCTCCAGGAGGATCCCGTCCTGCTCCTCGGCGGGCCGTCCGACCAGCCGCTCGGCCAGGGCCTGCGGCGAGGACCCGCCGGCCGTCGCGGAACGCCGCAGCGGGACGCGGACCAGGCCGCGCAGCAGCGCGGGCACCTGCCCGGTCGCGGCGGCACCGGCCCGAACCCCGGCCAGGTCGATCCTGGCGGGCACCAGCAGCGCGGAGCCGGGGCCGGCGGCGGCGCCACCGGCGTCCGCGGCGTCCGCGCCACCGTCACCCGCGTCCGCGTCGCCGTTGTGCGCGGCGCCGTGGCCGAAGACGCGGCCGGGGACGCGGGTGCCGCCGGCGAGTGCCAGTGCGGTGTCGAAGAGTGCCAGGCCCTCTTCGGAGGAGAGCCCCTCGACGCCGCCGCGCGCCAGCCGCCGGACGCCCTCGTCGCCGAGGTCGCCGGTCATCGTGCTCTCCTCGGCCCACAGGCCCCACGCGAGCGAGGTCGCGGGCAGGCCGTCGGCGCGGCGCCGCTCGGCGAGGGCGTCCAGGAAGGCGTTGGCTGCCGCATAGTTGCCCTGGCCGGGCATACCGAACACCCCGGCCGCGGAGGAGAACAGCACGAACGCCGCCAGCGGGTGGCCGGCCGTCAGCTCGTGCAGGTTCCAGGCCGCGTCGACCTTCGGGCGCAGCACGGCGTCGAGCCGCTCGGGGGTGAGCGAGGCGAGCACGCCGTCGTCCAGCACGCCGGCGGCGTGCACGACGGCGGTCAGCGGGTGCGCCAGACCGTCGAGCAGCGCGGCCAGGGCGGCGCGGTCGGCGACGTCGCAGGCGGCGAGCGTCACCTCGGCGCCGAGCGCGGTCAGTTCGGCGGCCAGCGCGTGCGCCCCGTCGGCGTCCGCACCTCGGCGCGAGACCAGCAGGAGGCGCCGTGCCCCGTACGCCGTCACCAGGTGGCGGCTGACCAGCGTGCCGAGCAGGCCGAGCGCGCCGGTGACCAGCACCGTGCCGTCCGGGTCGAGCCCGGGTGCCGGCGCCTCGGCGGCGGCGGTGTCGGTGGTGTCGGCGGTACGGGTGGTGTCGGGCACGCGCGCCAGGCGCGGGGCGAGCGCCTCTCCGGCGCGCAGCGCCACCTGTGGCTCACCGCAGTCGGCGGCCCGCGGCAGGGCGGGCAGCGAGGCCGGGTCGGCGTCCAGGTCGACCAGGACGATCCGGTCCGGGTGCTCCGCCTGCGCCGTCCGCAGCAGTCCCCACGCGGCCGCGGCCGCCAGGTCGCCGGGGTCCGTCGGGTCGGCCGGGGCCGTGGCCCCGCGGGTCACCACGATCAGGCGGGAGTCCGCGAACGGCTCCAGGGCCAGCCACTGCTGAAGGAGTACGAGCAGGGCGTGCAGCCGGGCACGGGTGGCGGACACCGGGTCGGGCCCGTGCTCCGCTCCCGCCGGACCGGCACCGATCAGCGGGAGGACGACCGTGCCGGGGACGGTTGCACCGTCCGCAACGGCGGCGGCCAGCGCATCCAGCCCGGCGTACGGGGTCGCCGCGCCGAGGCCGAGCAGCCGCACCGCTTCCTCGGCCGCATCGGCGGCAGTGTCGGCAGCGATGTCGGCGTTGCCGGTTTCCGTACCGCCGGCCAGCACCGCCCAGCCCTCGCCCGGCGCGGCCGCGGCGGGCGGCCCGAGCGGCACCGGAGACCAGTCGACCCGGAACAGCGACTCGTGGAAGGCGGTCCGTCCGGCCGACAGCCGGTCCACCGCGACCGGGCGCAGCACCAGCTGCTCGACGGTGGCGACCGGCGCGCCGGAGCCGTCCGCGACCGCCAGCGCGACCGCGTCGGCGCCCTGCGCGGTGATCCGCACCCGCAGCGAGGTCGCCCCCGCCGCGTGCAGGCGCACCCCGCCCCAGGCGAACGGCAGCCGCGCCTGACCGGCCCCGGCCAGCATCCCGCCGAGGCCGATGGCGTGCAGGGCGCCGTCCAGCAGTGCGGGGTGCAGTCCGTAGCGGGCCGCCTGGTCGTGGCTCTCCTCCGGCAGCTCCACCTCGGCGAACAGGTCGCCGTCGCGGCGCCAGGCGGCCCGCAGGCTCTGGAACAGCGGGCCGTAGCCGAACCCGGCCGCCGCGAACCCCTGGTAGACGGTGTCGACCGGGACGGCCTCGGCACCGGCCGGCGGCCACTGCACCAGGTCGGGGCCGGCGTCGACCGGCGCAGCGGCGGACAGCTGGCCGGCTGCATGCCGGGTCCACGGCTCCTCGGCCTCGACCGCCTCGGCCCGGGAGTACAGGCTGACCGTGCGTCGGCCGCCCTCGTCCGGTGCGCCGACCCAGAGCTGGACCTGCACACCGCCTTGGGCGGGCAGGAACAGCGGGGCCTCCAGCGTCAGTTCGTCCAGCCGGTCGCAGCCCACCTGGTCGCCGGCCCGGACGGCCAGCTCCACGAAGGCAGTGCCCGGCAGCAGCACGAGCTCGCCGACGGCGTGGTCGGCCAGCCAGGGGTGCGAGTCCAGACCGAGCCGGCCGGTGAACAGGTACCCCTCGCCGTCGCCGTCGGCCAGCGCGAGGGACGCGCCTAGCAGCGGGTGGTCGGCGGACCCGAGACCCGCCGAAGCGACATCGCCCAGCCAGCCGGTCAGCGGGCGGGGCCAGTAGTTCTCCCGCTCGAAGGCGTACGTCGGCAGGGCCACCGGCGCAGTGGCCGTGCCGGCGAAGGCGGCGGCCCGCCAGTCGACGGCCACGCCGCGCACCCACGCCTCGGCCAGCGACGCCAGCACCCGGCGCGGCCCACCCTCACCGCGGCGCAGCGTCCCCACACTCACCGCGTCGTGCCCGGCCGCCTCGGCGGCGTCCTGCACCGCCAT
>NZ_JBHWBW010000593.1:0-4212 GCF_042735675.1 Kitasatospora sp. NPDC059571 | reverse complement strand
CCCGGCGGCGGGCCCGTTAATGGCTTGCCCGGCGGCGGCGATGGTGGATGCAATGTCCGGCATGATCACCTCCGGCACGGTCACCCAGGGAGACGCCGACGCATGACAACGCCACCATTGCCGTCCGGAGCGAGCGGGACTGACGGACCGTCCGTGCGGATCGGCGCCCTCGTCCCGCTGACCCGGCCCGGCTGGGCCGAGGCCGGCCGGCACCTGCTCGCCGGACTCGAACTGGCCGTCCGTGACGTCAACGAGGCCGGCGGGATCGCCGGACGGCCGCTGGAGCTGATGGTCCGGGACACCGCGGCCGATCCGCAGCGGGCCGCGGCGGCCGTGGACGAACTGGCCGGTCTGGGCGCGGTGGCCCTGGCGGGGGAGTACCACAGCGTCGTCGCCCGCGCCGCGGCCGCCCGGGCCGACGCCCTCGGTCTGCCCTTCCTCTGCTCGTCGGCGGTGCTCGACGCGCTCACCGACCGGCCGACCGACCGGGTCGCGCGCCTGTCCCCGGCGCAGTCCCACGGCTGGCGGATCTACGCGGACTTCCTCCTCGGCGGCGGCCACCGGCGCATCGCCGTGGCGGCCCAGCCGAGTGTCTACTGGGCGTCCGGGACCGGCATCCTGCGCGACCACCTCGCCCCGCGCGGGGGCACCGTCATCGCGCTCGACGCGGGCGCGCTCACCCCCGCGGACCTGTGCGACGAACTCGCCGGGAACCGCGCAACGGCCCTGCTCCTCCTGGTCGGCCACCCCGATCCGGCGGTACCGATCGTCCGGGCCGTCCGCCGCGACCCGCGTCTCGCCGAGGTGCTGATCGGCGCTCCGGCCGGGCAGCCGGAGTTCGCCGCATGGGCGGCGCTCCTGGGCGGGGACGGCGCCGCGATCCCCTTCCTGCGCTACCTGCCCGAGCACCTCGGCCCGCTCGGCGCACGGGTCGAGGCGGCGCTGCGCGAGCGGCTGGCCGAGGCGCCCTCCTTCGTCGCCCTCGAGGGCTACGACACCGTCACCGTCCTTGCCGAGGCGCTGCGCTCCCGCGGCACCGACCGGGCGGGCACCGCCGAATCCTGGGCGAGCCTCGCGGTCGAGGGCACCCGCGGGCGGATCCGGTTCTCCCGTACGCCCGGCATCAGCGTGTGGCAGTGGGCCTGGCCGCCCGTCCAGGTCGTCGACCGGGACCCGGCCGCACCCGACCGGTTCCGGATCCTCCGCGCCGGCTGAGGGAGCGCACCGGCACCGTGGCGGGCGTCCGGCACGCCGTCGGCCCCGCCTCGCGCCGGCAGGCGATCACGGCCAACGGGGCCGCCCCGGCCGCCCCGGCCGCTGACCGGGCGGGCGCGGCGGCACGGTTGCGGGCGGCGACCCGGGTGAGGAACTGCCGACGCCGATCCGCCCCCGTGCCGCGCGCGGGCCGCCGTCGACCGAACGGGCGACCCGCTGCCGTGCCGCAGCGCCGTACCGGCCGGGGCCCGGCGGGCCGGGCGATGCTGGGGCGTACCCCGCCGCCGGACCACCGGAGAGCCGATGCCCGACCCCGCACCCGAGCCCGGCGCCGCCGCATCGGACCGGCTGCGCCGGACGGTGGCCCGGCTCCGCCGCGAGCACCGGTCCCGGCACGACGTCCTCGCCGCCACGGCGGCCACGGCGCTGCCGATGGAGCCGCCGCAGGGCCTGCGCCCGGTCGAACCGGGCCTGCGCGAGCTGCTGGACGCCGTGCCGGTGCCGGCCGTGCTCACCGCCCCGGTGACCGGCGCCGACGGCACGCTCCAGGACCTCGCCGCGCTCGCCGTCAACCTCGCCGCCGTCAGCTACGCGGAGCAGGCCGGACCGTCGGTGCGCGAACAGGCCGTCCACTCGCCCGTCCCGTTGCAGCAGTTCTTCCCGGCACTGCGGGAGCGGCGCGTCCTCACCGCCCTCACCGACGTACTGCGGACCGGCCGGCCGATGGACGCGCGGACGGTCGACTGGCTGCGGCCGCGCCCCGGCGGCCGCATCGAGCACCGGCGTGCCCTGCTCTCCGCCCACCCCTGCGGCGACCGCATCCTGCTGCTGCTCGAACGCGAGGGAGAACAGGTCCTGGCGGTCGACGCCCAGCGGATCGCCCGGGTCGGCTGGGCCGAGTGGAACCTGCTGGACGGCCGGATGGAGGCGTCGCCCGGCCTGTTCGACCTGCTCGGCCTGCCCGCCACCGGACCGGCCCCGCCGCTGACGGCCCTGCTCGGCCGGGTCGTGCCCGCGGTGCTGCCCGACCTCCTCCGCGACTTCGACCGGCTGCTGTCCGACGGGGGCGTCGACACCGAGACGGCACTGACCGGACCGACCGGTGTGCGCCGGATCAGGCTGGCCGCCGAGACCGTCCGGGCGGCGGGCGGGCGGCCCGGCGACCCGGCGCGGCCCCCCGACGGACCGGTGGTCGGCGTCCGCGCCGTGCTGCAGGACATCACCGACCTGGTGGAGAGCCGCCGCCGGCTGCGGTACCAGGAGTCCGAGACGCTCCGCGAACGGCAGCGGGCGGACGCCGAGGAGGAGATCGTCCGGCGGCTGCGGGCCGCCCTGGTGCCGCGGGCGGCCGCCTCGCTGACCGGCTGCGGACTGGAAACCGCGGTCGCCTACCGGCCGGCCGAGGCGGGCGTGGGCGGGGACTGGTACAAGTGCCGGGCGCTGCCGGACGGCCCGGCCCTGCTGGCGATCGGCGACGCCCGCGGGCACGGACTCGATGCCGTCGCCCTGATGTCCCGGCTGCGCCACGCGCTCGGCGGCCTGGCCTTCACCGGGGCGCTGGTCGAGGACCTCGGTGCCTGGCTGAACGAGATCGCCTACGACGACGGCCCGGAGTCCACCGCCACCGCCGTGATCGCCCGCTACTACCCGGACCGGCGGCTGCTGCGCTGGATCTGCGCCGGCCATCCGCCGCCGGTGCTGTACCGCGACGGCCGGGCGCGACCGCTGACGGCGGCCGTCGGCCCGCCCTTCGGCGTGCTGTCCGACACCCGCTACACGGCGGTGGAGACGGTCCTCGCCCCCGGTGACACCGTGCTGCTGTACACCGACGGCCTGGTCGAGCGCAGGCACGAGGACATCGACGTCCGGATCGCCGTCCTCGCGGACGCCGCGGCAAGCCGTGCCGGGGCCGACCTCCAGGCGTGCATCGACGCCGTGGTCCGCGACATGTCCGGCCCGCGCTCCGAGGACGACGCGACCGTGCTGGCGTTCCGGGTGGCCGGGCCCCGCTGACCGGCGGGCCGTCTCCGGTGCGGGCGGTGGGCGGTGGGCGGTGGTCCGGCGTCCCCGCCGGCGGTGGCGGCGGGCGGGGCCGATCGTGGACGACATGCCACGCCGGTCGCAGCCGGCGGTCCGCCGGGGCCGCATGCTGGGGTGGTGCAGGACGAGCCCGACGGCCGGGAGAACGCCGCGACTCCGCCGGACCCGGCCGACCGGCCGCACCCGCCGGCGGACCCCGACCGCCCTTCCGACGAGTCGGCGGCCGACAGCGGCGGCGGCGACCAGGACCACGAGCCGGGGCACGGCGGGCTCGGGACCAGGCTCAACTGGCTGCGGGCGGGCGTCCTCGGCGCGAACGACGGGATCGTGTCGACGGCCGGCCTGGTGGTCGGCGTCGCGGGCGCCACCGGATCCCGCGACACCCTGATCGCCTCCGGCCTGGCCGGCCTGCTCGCCGGTGCGCTGTCGATGGCGTCCGGGGAGTACGTCTCGGTCAGCAGCCAGTTGGACGCCGAGCGCGCGGCCCTGGCGCAGGAGAAGCACGAACTGGCCACCATGCCCGAGGAGGAGCTCGCCGAGCTGGCCGGCATGTACGAGGCCAAGGGGCTCACCCCCGAGCTGGCGCGCGAGGTGGCGCACGAGCTGACGGCCCGTGATGCGCTCGGCGCCCACGCCGAGACCGAACTCGGCATCGACCCCGAGGAACTGACCAACCCCTGGCACGCGGCGCTGGCCAGCTTCGTGGCCTTCACCGTGGGCGCGGTGCTGCCGCTGCTGGCGATCGTGCTGCCGCCCGACGGGTGGCGGGTGCCGGTGACGGTGGGGTGCGTCCTGGTCGCCCTGGTGGTCACGGGCTGGCTGAGCGCGCGCCTGGGATCGGCGCCGATCGGGCGGGCGATCCTGCGCAACGTGGCCGGCGGCGCCCTGGCGATGGCCGTGACCTACCTGGCGGGCTCCCTGCTGGGCGCCGTCGCCTGACGGCCCGCCAGCCGCCTG
>NZ_JBHWBW010000592.1:0-4228 GCF_042735675.1 Kitasatospora sp. NPDC059571 | reverse complement strand
GGCCCGCCACGTCCTCGTCGTCCCACCCGGCGGTGAACAGGCCCTCGGCCCGCGGCTCACGGCCGGCGGGCCTTCGGCCGTCCGCGGCCGGCCGGGCGCCCTCCGACGGCTCGGCGTCCACGTCACGGAGCTTGCCCTCGATGTAGCCGAGCACCACGCCCAGCTTCACCGCCTGGTCGCCGACGGTCTCGAAGAGCCGCTCCGCCTCGCCCCGGGCCACCCCGACCGCGAGGTCGATCCCGGCACGGCCGACCGTCACGGCCTCCCCGGCGAGCATCTGGAGCGAGCGCGCCGACGGCGGGACGTACTCGGCGACCTTCCGTTCCACCGCGGAGACGTCGACGCCGGTGCGCTCCAGCAGCTCCGCCGCCGTCCCGGCCACCCTCCGGCCCGCCTCCTCCGCGATCGTGGCCGCAATCGCCACCACACCCCGCACCGCATCACGCAGCATCCGAACGCCTCCTCCGCTTGCCCGGACTCCGCTGCTGACGCTACCCCGTACCGCCCCCGCGCCGCTGCACCTCGCGGCCACCCGGCCCAGAGACCGCAGCGCCGCCGCGCACGGCCGTCCCCGCCCGGGCCGCGCTGGGTTAGCGTGGGGCGCCCGGCCGACCTGCGCCGGACGACGGGAACGGGAGCGGATCCGCGATGGCCAGCACGGAGGAGTGCCGCGAGGCACTGGAGCAGTTCGGCCGCAATCTGGCCGGTGCGCAGGGCGACGCCGCCAAGGCCGCGGCGCTGGACCGCTCGGTGAGCTGCCACCTGACCGACCTCGACCTGACCTTCACCGGGCGGCTCCGGGGAGGCCGGATCACCGACATCGTCGAGCAGCCGGGACCGCCGGCCACCAAGGCCGACATCCGCCTGACGATGGCCGGCGACGACCTGGTCGCCATGGTCGGCGGCCGGCTCGGCTTCGCCTCGGCCTGGGCCTCCGGCCGGGTGCGGCTGGAGGCCGGCTTCCGCGACCTGCTGAGGCTGCGCACCCTGCTCTGAGCCGCCCGCCGGCCCCGGAGACCTGCCTCGTGGCCCGGCGGACCCGTGGCCCGCCCGGCGGCTGCTAGAACCCCAGCTCGGCCAGCGCCTTGCGGCCGTCGGCCGGCGTACCGTCCGCGTCCAGCGCCGTCCACGCCGCCGCGCAGAGCGCCCGCAGGCCGTCGTAGCGGTCGCCCGCCCCGGTCAGCTGCAGCACGCCGTCCGCGGCCCGCGCCGTCCACCCGCCACATGCGTGGCCGCCGTCGGCCGCCACCACCTCGGGCTGCGCGGACAGCAGGCCCCGCAGGTCCGGCGCCAGGTAGGTCGGCCGGTGCTCCGCCGGCGCCGACAGCAGCTGCGCCGGGGTGGCGATGCCGGTGAACACCAGCAGGCTGTCCACGCCGCCGTTGAACGCGCCCTCGATGTCGGTGTCCAGCCGGTCGCCGACCACCAGCGGACGCTTCGCACCCGTGCGGATCACCGTCTCCCGGTGCATCGGCGGCAGCGGCTTGCCCGCGACCTCCGGCTCCGTGCCGGTGGCCGCCCGCACCGCCGCGACCAGCGAACCGTTTCCCGGCGCGATCCCCCGCCCGGTCGGCACCGTCAGGTCCGTGTTGGACGCCACCCAGGGCAGCCCCGCCGCCACCGCGTACGAGGCCTCCGCCAGGTGCTGCCAGCCCACCGACGGGTCGAAGCCCTGGACCACGGCCACCGGCTGCTCGGCCATCGAGCGGACGGCCACCAGACCCCGCTCGGCCAGCGCCTCCTCCAGCCCGGCACCGCCCACGACCAGCACCTTCGACCCGGCCGGCAGCTTGTCCGCCAGCAGCCGCGCGGCCGCCTGCGCCGAGTTGATCACGTCACCGGCCTCCGCCGGCACACCCAGCTCGGTCAGGTGCGCGGCCACCACCTGCGGCGGCCGGGAGGCGTTGTTGGTGACGTACGCGAGCCGCAGGCCCGCCTCCCGGGCCGCCGCCAGCGACTCGACCGCGTGCTCCACCGCGTGCGCACCGGCGTACACCACACCGTCGAGGTCCAGCAGCGCGGTGTCGTACGCCTCGCTCAGCGGGCGTGCGCAGCCCCCGGGTGCGGTGCGTGCCGGGCCGGTCGGGGTGTCCGTCATCGTGTGCTCTTCCTCGTCGTCGTACGCGTCGTCGTGCTGCCGTGGTCGGCCGTGCCCCGGCCGGGCCCGCCGGGGGTGCCGGCCCGGTCCGGGCCGGCGGCCGCTCAGGGCCGGTCGTCGGGGGTCTCCGGCGGTGCCAGGTACCCGGGCGCGCCCGGCCGCAGCGGTCCGAAGGCGCCCGCCCGGGCGGCCAGGGTCGCCCGGGTCTGCCGCAGCGCGGCCCGGTAGTGGTCGTTGTCCGGCCGCATCGCGACCGCGAGCGCGAGGTGCTCGGCCGACGACTCGAAGTCGCCGAGCCTGGCCGCCGCCACGCCCCACCCGAACTGAGCGTAGTCGTCGGACGGATCCGCCAGCGCCACGGCCCGGAAGTCCGCCAGCGCCTCCGCGTACCGGCCGGCGTCGAACTCGGCCCTGGCCAGCGCCTCACGGATCGACCGCGAGTGCGGCTCGGCCGCCGCCGCCCGCGCCAGCAGCTGCACCGCGGCCGCCGGATGCCGCTGGTCCAGCAGCTGCACCCCGCGCCGGAACCAGTCGTACACGTCCCCGTCCGGGGCTCCCGCGTCCCCGGTCCCCTCCAGCCGTTCCTGCCCGCTGCTCATCGCCCACCTCGCTCCCGTCCACGGCCCGATCCGGTGACGGCACCGAGCACTGCGACTCCGATCGATCTCCCAACACCGGCCACGCGATTAACATGCCCAGAATGAGTCCACCCAGTGCAGACAGCGGAGCCGGGGCTCCGGCGGGCGGCCCCGGCGATCCCGGGCACGTCGCGACCGCGGGCCTGTCCCTGTCACCGTTCCGAGGCCTGCGGTACGTCCCCGACCGGGTCGGCACCCTCGCCGCGGTCACCTCCCCGCCGTACGACGTCGTCGACCCCGGCCGCCGCCTGGACCTGGAGACCGCGGACCCGTACAACGTCGTCCGGCTCACCCTGCCGCGGCCCGAACCGGGGGACGGCGGCGACCGGCCCGACCGGGACACCCGCTACCGGCACGCTGCCCGGCTGCTCGCCCAGTGGCAGGCGCAGGGCGTCCTGGCGCCCGACCCGGTGCCCGCGCTCTACGTCTACGAGCAGCGCACCCACGAGCCCGGCGGCGGGACGGTGCAGCGCGGCCTGATCGGCGCCCTCGCGGTCAGCGGACCGGAGGCCGGCGTCGTCCTGCCGCACGAGGACGTCATGCCGCGGCCGGTCGCCGACCGGGTCGGCCTGATGCGCACCACCCGGGCCAACCTCGAACCGCTGCTGCTCACCTACCGCGGCAGCGGCGGTGCCGCGGCGGTGATCGAGCGCGCGGCCGCGCGCGAACCGCTGCTCGCGACCACCACCAGCGACGGCACCGACCACCGGCTCTGGGCGGTCACCGACCCCGCCGAGCTCGCCGACGTCACCCGCGACCTGGCCACCTGCCGGGCGCTGATCGCCGACGGCCACCACCGCTGGGAGATGTACCTGCGCCTCCAGCGCGAGCACCGGCACCTGCCGCGCAGCCCGTGGGACCGCGGGCTGGTCCTGCTGGTCGACACCGCCCGGTACCCGCTCAAGGTCCGCGCGATCCACCGGGTGCTGTACCGGCTGCCGGTCGCGGACGCGCTCGCCGCCCTCGGACCGCAGTGGCGGGTGAAGGAGGTGCCCGGGCCGCTCGACACCGCGCTGCGGGCCCTCGGCGAGGCCAAGCGGGACGGCGGCAACGCCTACCTGCTGACCGGCGGCGACGGGACGTACCACCTGGTCACCGACCCGGACGAGGCGCTGATCGAGGCCACCGTGCGGTCCGACCGGCCGGAGGAGTGGCGGCGGCTGGACGCCACGGTGCTGCACGAGACCCTGTTCGAGCACACCTGGCGCATCCCCGACGCCCCCGACCACATCGGCTATCTGCACGCCGCCGCGGCGGCCGAGCAGGAGGCCGCGCGGACCGGCGGCACGGCGGTCCTGCTCCACCCCGTCGAGGAGCGGGTCGTGCGCAGGCTCGCCGAACAGGGCGTCACCATGCCCCGGAAGTCGACCTCCTTCGGCCCCAAGCCCGCGACCGGACTGGTGCTCAGGTCGCTCCTGCTGGGCTGACCGGAGCCCGGCGCCCGTCCGGCACCGGACACGCCGTTGGGGGGGCGCGGCCGCGGGCGCGGGGC
>NZ_JBHWBW010000591.1:0-4230 GCF_042735675.1 Kitasatospora sp. NPDC059571 | reverse complement strand
CCCCCCAACGAAAGGTCCTCCCGCTGTGAGCCTCCTGATCACCGGCATCGGCAGCCTGGTCACCAACGACCCCGGTCTCGGCGCCGGCCCGCTCGGGCTGCTGCCGGACGCGGCCGTGGTGGTGGACGGCGAGCGGATCGCCTGGGTGGGCCCGGCCTCGGCCGCGCCCGCGGCCGACGAGCGCCACGACGCCGGCGGGCGGGCCCTGCTGCCCGGCTTCGTCGACTCGCACGCGCACCTGGTGTTCGCCGGCGACCGCACCGCCGAGTTCAACGCCCGGATGTCCGGCCAGGCCTACACCGCCGGCGGCATCCGCACCACGGTCGCGGCCACCCGGGCCGCCACCGACGCGGAGCTGGACGCCGGGGTGGCCCGATTCGTCGCCGAGGCGCTGCGCCAGGGCACCACCACCATCGAGTGCAAGTCCGGCTACGGCCTGACCGTCGAGGACGAGGCCCGGGCGCTGCGGATCGCCGCCGGGCACACCCCCGAGACGACCTACCTGGGCGCCCACGTGGTCGCCCCCGAGTTCGCCGGCGACCCGGCCGGGTACGTCGACCTGGTCACCGGCCCGATGCTGGACGCCTGCGCGCCGCACGCCAAGTGGGTGGACGTCTTCTGCGAGCAGGGCGCCTTCGACGGCGACCAGGCCCGGGCCGTGCTCACGGCCGGCACGAAGCGCGGGCTGCTGCCCCGGGTGCACGCCAACCAGCTGTCGTACGGCCCCGGCGTGCAGCTCGCGGTGGAGCTGGGCGCGGCCTCGGCCGACCACTGCACCCACCTGACCGACGAGGACGTGGCCGCCCTGGCCGGCAGCGACACGGTGGCGACGCTGCTGCCCGGCGCGGAGTTCTCCACCCGCGCCGCCTACCCCGACGCGCGCCGCCTGCTGGACGCGGGCGCGGCCGTGGCGCTCTCCACCGACTGCAACCCGGGCTCCAGCTTCACCACCTCGATGGCGTTCTGCATCGCGGTCGCGGTGCGCGAGATGGGCATGACCCCGGACGAGGCGGTGCACGCGGCCACCGCCACCGGCGCCCGTGCGCTGCGCCGCACCGACGTCGGCACGGTCACCGTCGGCGCCCGCGCGGACCTGCTGCTGCTGGACGCCCCCTCGCACGTCCACCTGGCCTACCGGCCGGGCGTCCCGCTGACCGCGGCGGTCTGGCGCGCCGGAGTCCGCGCGGTCTGACCCCGGCCGCACCGGCCCGGAACGCGCAAGGGCGCCGGCATCCCCCTCGGATGCCGGCGCCCTGTGCTTCGCCGAGCGGCCCCGACGGGGCCCGACGCACGCGGAGGGCGTGGTGACGCCCTCCCGCTGACCTCTCGCCCGGATGTTCCCCCAGGCCAGGCCGCCCATCCTGCCAACCGGGCAGGGGCCGCACCACCCGCCGTTGGGCTGGTCCCCGGGCCACTACCCCCGCCGTCCGGCGGGTCCCGGAACGGCGAACGGCGGCGGCCCGGTACGGGAGTCCGTACCGGGCCGCCGCCGTGAGCGCGCGGACGCGGGTCAGTGCACGTCGCCCATGAGGGCGTTGACCCGGCGGCGGTACATCGCCAGGCCGACGCCGGCGACGATCGCCATCACGCCCTGGAAGGCGAAGTAGCCGGTGCTGCCGACCACGTCGTCACCGAGGGCCAGCTGGAAGATGGCCGCCACGCAGTCACCGGCGGTGACCGCGAGGAACCAGACACCCATCATCTGGCTGGCGTACTTGGCCGGGGCCAGCTTGGTGGTGACCGACAGGCCGACCGGGGAGAGCGTGAGCTCGCCGACGGTCTGGACCAGGTAGACCACGGCCAGCCAGAGCGGGGTGACCTTGACGCCGCCGGAGGCGGCGGCCATCGCCAGCATCATGACCAGGAAGGACGCGCCGATCATCAGCAGACCGAAGGCGAACTTCATGGTGGTGCTGGGGTTCTTGCCGCGGCGGGCGAGCGCCACCCAGAGCCAGGCGAAGACCGGGGCCAGCGCCATGATGTAGAGCGGGTTCAGCGACTGGAACCAGCTGGACGGGAAGTGGAACCCGAACAGCGTGGACGCGGTGTTGTCCAGCGCGAAGACGTTCAGCGTCGAGCCGGACTGGTCGTAGATCATCCAGAACACGGCCGCGGCCACGAAGAACCAGATGTAGCCGCTCATCTTGGACTGCTCGGCGCGGTCCAGGTCCTTGTCGCGCTTCACCCTGGCGAAGACGAACACCGGGATCGCGATGCCCGCGATCGACAGCGGCCAGATCGCCCAGTTGATGGTGAAGTGGCCGGTCAGCGCGACGACGCCGTAGAAGACGGCCGCGGCGGCGAGCCACAGGCCGGCCTTGCGCAGGATGGCCTGCTTCTCGGCGGCCGGGATCGGGGAGCTGACCTCGTTGCTCTGGGCGCTGAGGTGGCGGGTGCCGAGCAGGTACTGGCCGAGGCCGAGCGCCATGCCGACGCCGGCGAGGGCGAAGCCCAGGTGCCAGTTGACGCTCTGGCCGACCGTGCCGATGACCAGCGGGGCGGCGAAGGCACCGAGGTTGATGCCCATGTAGAAGATGGTGAAGCCGCCGTCGCGACGCGGGTCGTTGGGCCCGTCGTAGAGGTGGCCGACCATCGTGGAGATGTTCGCCTTGAGCAGGCCGGAGCCCAGCGCGATGAAGCCGAGGCCCGCGAAGAACGAGAACGAGGCGGGGACGGCCAGCAGGAAGTGGCCGATCATGATGATCACGCCGCCGAGCGCCACGGTCTTGCGGGCGCCCAGGAAGCGGTCCGCGATCCAGCCGCCCGGCAGGGCGAGCAGGTAGACCATCGCGTTGTAGACGCTGTAGACCGCGGTAGCCACTGCGATCTTCATGCCGAGGCCGCCGTCGGTGGTGGCGGCCGTCATGTAGAGCACCAGCAGGGCACGCATGCCGTAGAAGCTGAATCGCTCCCACATCTCGGTCATGAAGAGGGTGGCGAGCCCTCGGGGGTGCCCGAAGAAGGTCTTGCCACTGTTGGGGGCCTGGCTGACGCCGGCGTCCAGGGTGGTAGTCGCCATGTGTAGTGGGTTCCTTGCCTGACTTCGTCCGTCGAGGGGGGTGGTGACGGACGGGGACCGGACCACTGTACGGGCAGTCATTCCATGACATCGGATGACAAATGTGTAGACGTCGGTATTGTCCGAGTAAAGTGCCGCCGCCCCTTGACATGCATTTCCATGGTACTCCCGGAGAAGTTCCTTCGAAGCGAAGATCAAAAGGCAGGATCTTCGGCGGGAGGCCGTCAAACCCTGTGGAGATGTGTACATGTCGGACCCCGGGGGGCATCCACCCCGCTGTGAAGTAGTTCACAGCCTCCTGAGATCAATCAGGGCGGACTACCATCACCCCCATGACCTGTGTGCTGCTGGCCGAGGACGACCCGGCAATCTCCGAACCGCTGGCCCGCGCGCTGCGCCGCGAGGGCTACGAGGTGCTCGTCCGCGACGACGGCCCCGCCGCCCTGGCGGCCGGCCTCACCGAGGAGGTCGACCTGATCGTCCTCGACCTCGGCCTGCCCGAGATGGACGGGCTGGAGGTCTGCCGGCGGCTGCGCGCCGACGGCCGCAGCTGCCCCGTCCTGGTCCTCACCGCCCGGGCCGACGAGGTGGACACCGTGGTCGGCCTGGACGCCGGCGCCGACGACTACGTCACCAAGCCGTTCCGGCTGGCCGAGCTGCTCGCCCGGGTCCGCGCGCTGCTGCGCCGCGGCAACGTCGACCAGCTCACCACCGGCGCGCACGGCGTGAAGATCGACATCGAGTCGCACCGCGCCTGGCTCGGCGAGGAGGAGCTCACCCTCTCCGCCAAGGAGTTCGAGCTGCTCCGGGTCCTCGTCCGGGACGCCGGCCGGGTGGTCACCCGCGAGGAGATCATGCGCCAGGTCTGGGACACCACCTGGTGGACGTCGACGAAGACCCTCGACATGCACATCTCGTGGCTGCGCAAGAAGCTCGGCGACGACGCGGCCAACCCGCGCTACATCGCCACCGTCCGCGGCGTGGGCTTCCGCTTCGAGAAGAACTGATCAGGGGCGTTCCGCAGCGTGAAGCGCAGGATGATCAACTCGCTGCTGGGCGTCGTCCTGGTGGTGGTCGCGGTGTTCTGCGTGCCGCTGGCCCTGGTCGAGAAGCAGAGCATCGTCAACGCGGCGCACGACCGCGTCGACGCCGCTGCCGTGCGCGTCCTCGGCCTGGTGGAGAAACCGGGGGCGCCCGGGCGGCGCGGGGCC
>NZ_JBHWBW010000590.1:0-4254 GCF_042735675.1 Kitasatospora sp. NPDC059571 | reverse complement strand
GTGCCGTCGTGACCCGTGCCCCGTACACCGGCCAGATCGATGCCCGCCTCCGCGGCGGTGCGCCGGGCCAGCGGGGTCGCCCGCACCCGGCCGTCCGCGGGCCTCGCAGCCGCACGTAGAGCTCCGCACAGCGACCGAGCAGGGAGGCGACCCGCTCCCCCCGGCCGACTCCCAGCGCCCCCAGCGCGTCGGCGAACCGGTTGCTGCGCAACGCCAGCTCCTCGTACGTCACCGGGGTCACGGTGCCGTCGCCCGCCACGCAGCGGAGCGCGCCGCGGCCACCGCGGCCCGCCGCGACGTGGCGGTCGACGGCCTCGTGCGCGATGTTCAGCCCCCGCCGTCCGGGCAGGCCGTCCAGCAGGTCCCTGGCAGCCTGCCAGGTCAGGGCCCGGGCGTCCCGGTCGGCCTGCCCGGACGCAGGACCCTCGATCGGAGCGCGGCCGTGCATGGGGTCACCGTCCACGGAGGTCGCGGACCGCCGGAGTGGCGGCCCGGCCCCTCCTCCATCGTGCGCCACGCTCCATCGGGCCGCGGGGAGGCGGAAGGGGCCGGGCCGTCGGCCCGTACGCCGCCGTGCCGTGGGCCGAACGGCCCCATCGGCGGGCCGGGTTACGGGTCAAGCTGGAGGTGGTCCGGCTGTCCGGCCGTTCCAGGAGGCATCCCGACATGACCGAGAAGACGACGAGCGGCTGGCTGCGCACCAGGACCTGGGTTCTGCGGCTCGACCTGTTCGAGGAGGACGACACCACGAGGGTGCACGCCGTGCTCGACACCGGCGACAACAGGCTCGAGAGCCGGACGAGTTCCCGGCGCAACCCGCACGATCCGCCCCTTCCGGAGATCGGTGACGAGTACGCCGCCGGCCGTGCCCTGGTCGAGCTCGGGCAGCAGTTGCTCCGCGCCGGGCGGACCGATGCCACGGCGAACGATTCGGCGCCGCACTCCTGACACCACCGGCACGGGACGCGCCCGGCGGTGCCGGGCCGACCGCCGAACCGGTGTACGAGGGCAGTGCCGCTCGCCCCGACCGGAGGGACACACCATGGCCCACAACCAGAGTTCCGAGCGGATCGTCGTCGGCGTGGACGGCTCCGAGCAGGCCCGGCAGGCGTTGCGCTGGGCGGCACGGCACGCGGAACTGACGGGCGCCGCCGTGGAGGCGGTGATGGCCTGGGAGCCGCCCTTCTCCGGATGGGGCGGTGACGTATCGGTCGCCGAGGATCGTGAGCTCGGCCTCCTGGCGGAGAAGGTCCTGGCCGAGAACATCGACAAGGTGCTGGGGGCCGAACCGCGCGTGGACGTGCGCGCCCGGGCGGCCGAGGGGACGCCCGCCCAGGTCCTGCTCGCAGCGGCAGCCGACGAGGACGTGGCGCTGCTGGTGGTGGGCAGTCGGGGCATCGGCGGCTTCGCCGGGGCCCTCCTCGGATCGGTGGGCCAGCACTGCGCCCAGCACGCACCCTGCCCCGTCGTGATCATCCGTGGCCGTGGCCCCCTGACGCGGAGGTCCGACGACCCGATCACACGCTGAAGAGGCCCCCGGCGGACGCGTCGGCGATCCGCCCGGGCCTGCCGGAGCCACCGGCCTTCCGACCCGGGGGACAGGGAAGGCCCGAATGCAAGGAGGATCGCCATGGCCGGCGAGATGATGCACCGTCGGGCGCCGCACTGGTGGCCGACGTTCTCGGACTGGTTCGAGGACTTCCCCGTCGATCTGCGGATGGGTGAGCACATGATCCGCGTCGAGGAGTCCGAGAGCGACGGGATCTACACGGTGCGGGCCGAGCTCCCCGGGATGGACCCCGAGAAGGACGTCGAGATCACCGTCGAGGGCGGCGTGCTGACCATCAGGGCCGAGCGCACCGAGGAGACGAAGGAGAAGCAGCGGTCGGAGTTCCGGTACGGCTCCTTCACCCGCAGTGTGCGGCTGCCCGAGGGGGTGCGCGAGCAGGACATCACCGCCGCGTTCGACCGGGGCGTGCTGACGGTGACGTGTCCGGTCGGACAGGTGGAGAAGCCTTCCCGCCGGATCAAGATCGCTCAGGGCACCGCCCACTGACGTTCGGACGCCTGCCGCCCGGCCTCACGGTCGGGCGGCACCGCCGTGTGCGCGGGGGCAGCGCTGCCGTACTGGGCGGTCAGGACCCCGGCTCCTGCGGGGGCCGCCGTTCGCCCGCCGGGCTGATGAGGCCGTAGTGGCCGTCGTAGCGGTAGTAGAGCAGGTTGCCCCGGCCGGTGGCCGCGTCGGCGAAGAAGACGAACGGATAGCCGGTCGCGTCGAGCTGGTCCGCCGCCTGCTCCTCGGTCATCCGCGCAGCGGGCGCGGTCAGTACCGTCATCGGCAGGTCAGACGGAGCCAGCGCCTCCGGCCGCGGATGTACCTGCGCGAGTCGGTAGGGGCCGGCGCCGAAGCGGTAGATGACGCTGTCCTCGCCCGAGCCGAGCTCGGTGAACAGGTGGAAGTCGTAGTCCATGGTCTCCAGTTCGAGGGCCGCCTCGTCCGCCCTCTCGCACGCGAGCGGGAACGACTTCCGACGGACGATCCGGCGGTCCTCCCGCGGCAGCGGCCGGTAGCGCGGCCGGTCCGACCGCTCGTCGCCGTGCCGCCACTCGTGGGGGCGGGCACCGGGACCACCGGTGCGCCGCGCCTCCCGGTCGTGGCGGAGTCTCGTGAGCTGGAGCGCCAAGCGGTCGTGGAGCAGATCGATCGCCTCGCCCATCGTCGGGGCGGCGACGTGTGCACGGGCGATTCTGCCGTCGAGGTCCACGGTCGCCTGCGCCAGCGCGGGGCGGTCGAGCCCGGGGTTGCGCATCCGGGTGAGCCGTACCCGTGCGGACAGCACCGGTTCGCGTACCGGGGCGAGCAGGTCCAGGACCTTGGCGCGGGCGAGTTCGGCGGTCGCCGGGGACACGTCCCCACTGGTGCTGACCTGCAACTCCGGCGCCTGGGTCGAGCGAGGGGATGACATGGCAGCGTCCTTCGCAGCGTTCCTGTGAGCCCGGCCGGGAGGTCGGAACTGTCGGCGGGCAGCAGCCCCGGCACCGTGTGCCGCGGCACCTCGCGCCCACACCGACGCTAGCGGGCATCGGCCGCGCCCGCCTGGGCCGAAACGCCCGCCGGCCCGCACCGTCCGGCCCAACCGAGCACGACTCGCGCGGGAATTCGGCCTCCCGGCCGAGCTGGGCCCGGTGGGGTACGCCGCCGGGCGGACGGCGGTCAGGAGCGGCCGGAGGGACCGGGCCGCCCGTACTCCGAGAACACCCGGCGCACCGTCGACCGGGAGGTCGCACGCCTGCTGCGGCACGGCCGACGAGCGCGCGGTGGGTCGTCCCGGACATCCTGCGGGGCACCGGCACCGGCCCGGCTGCGCCGGCCGCCTCCCCGGACGGGACGGACGGCGACGGCCGGACCCGGGTACGGGCACCGGCCGGCCGGTGACCATGAGCCGGACGGCCCTGCCCGCGGCCCCAGGGGCCCTTGCCGTCCCGCGTGCCCGACCGCACCGTGGAGGCGGAAGCGGAAACCCGGCCGTTCCCGAAGGAGGAGAGGACCATGCGCCACCGCACCGTCCGGGACGTGATGACGACTCCGGCCGTCAGCGTCGCGCCGGGTACCGGGTTCCGCGAGATCGTGGCCGTCCTCGACGAGTACGGCATCACGGCCGTCCCCGTGGTGGACGGCGACGGCCGGCCGCTCGGCGTGGTGTCGGAGGCCGATCTGCTGCGCACCGAGGAGTCCCAGGAGGATCCGACCGGGCTGCGGCCGGGGCCACCGCCACCGCCCAGCGCCCCGCTGACGGCCTCGGACCTGATGTCCGCACCGGCGGTGTGCACGACCGGCGAGGTCAGTGTGGTCGCGGCCGCACGGATGATGCACGGCCGCGGCGTCAAGCGACTCCCCGTGATCGACGCGGACGGCCGTCTGGTGGGAGTCGTCGCCCGCGCGGACCTGCTCCGGGTCTTCCTCCGCGACGACCCGGCGATCCGCGCGGAGATCATCGAGGAGGTCCTCGGGCAGGTGGCCGGGGTCAGCCCGGCCCCCGTCGGCGTCGAGGTGGACCAGGGCCGGGTCGTGCTCAGCGGGGAGGTCGCACGCGCCGAGCTGGCCCCGGTCCTGGTGCGCCTGGCCGCCTCGGTGGACGGGGTGGTCTCGGTCACCGACCGGATCGGCCGTCCGCAGCCCGTCGGTCCCTGAGCCGCCCACGGCCACCGGCCGCACCACGCACGGAGCGCCACCGACGGCGGTGCCCGGCACGC
>NZ_JBHWBW010000589.1:3630-4265 GCF_042735675.1 Kitasatospora sp. NPDC059571 | reverse complement strand
GGGTGCCGGCCCCCGCCCTCCAGCGCCTCGCCGGGTGGTGGGTGGGCGGGGGGGGCGCGGGCGGTGGCGCGCGCCGGTGGTGGGGGGGGGGCGGCCCCCCCGCCCCCCCCCCCCTCGGGATCAGCGGCGGCGGAACAGGCGGGCGAGCAGGCCGGCGGCCGGACGGCCGTCCGCGGCGCAGCTGCACCGCTCGGAGCGGGGGACGCCCGCCAGGACCTGGTCGACGTGCATGCCGCAGCCGGCGTAGCCGGCCTTGCCGCAGGTGCGGCACTGGACGCGTCGGCACATGGCGGGATTCCCTTCGTCGGAGCCGTTCTCCCTCCCCAGAATACCCCATGGGGTATCTCTGCGTGCGGTGCGGCGCTCCCAGTGGCTTCTCAGAGGCTTCTGAGTGCCCGGTGATTGCCTGTGCGCAGCGGACCGGCCGACCGGTCGGTCCGGACCACCGCACCGAGGAGGGGACTTCCATGGCGAAGATCCTGAAGCTGCAGAAGATGGACACCACCGGCGCCCACGGCCCGATCGACCAGGACGCGATCAGCGTGAGCTCCTGCGACTCGCAGAGCTGCTGACCCGACCGACCCACCGGGCCCCCGCGGCCGCCCGCCCGCCGGGCCCCCCCCCCCTCCCCCGGG
>NZ_JBHWBW010000589.1:3113-3620 GCF_042735675.1 Kitasatospora sp. NPDC059571 | reverse complement strand
GGGCCGAGGGCAACGGGCCCGGCTACGAGACGATCGTAGCCTCCGGCGCGGGAGCGAGGCTGGTGGGAGCGAGTACAACACCCCGCGCCGGGGGCCCCCCCCCCGGCCGCCCCCCGACCCCCTTCCCGGTCCCTCGTCCCGGACGGAACAGCCGATGCTCTCCTGGCAGTCGCTCCAGTACTACCTGCCCTTCGACCGCCGCGTCTTCGAGACCGCCGACCGGCGCGTGCCCGACCCCGGCCACCTCGCCGCCTACCGCGCCCTGGCACCCGGCGGCTGGCGGACGTCGCGGCGCGGGCTCTGGTTCATCGCCGACCCGCCGGCCGCCGAGCGGGCCGCCCAGGGCTGGAAGCTGCACGTCACGGCCGTCCCCGAGGAGAGCGCCGAGGTGCTGCGCGCGGCCCTGCCCGGGGGGTGGGGGGGCCCGGGGGCCCGGGCGGCCCCGGGCGTATCGTCGTGGACACCCGCCTCGACCTGGTCGAGCCCCGCGCCCTCTACCTGCGGCAC
>NZ_JBHWBW010000589.1:0-3103 GCF_042735675.1 Kitasatospora sp. NPDC059571 | reverse complement strand
TCCCGGTGCTGTTCCGGCACCGGGTCCCGTTCAAGTTCCTGATCGACGCCTGGTCGGTGGAGTTCACCAGCGGCAAGACCTTCTCCCGCACCGCCAGCGGCAAGTTCATCACCGTCTACCCGCCCGACGACGCGGCCTTCCGCGCGGTCGGCGTCGAGCTGGCCGCCGCCCTGCACGGCCGCACCGGGCCGTACATCCTCTCCGACCGCCGCTGGCCCGGCTCCACGGCCGTCTACTACCGCTACGGCGGGTTCGCCGCGGTCAAGCGGCTGCGCCCGGACGGCGTCAGCGACCTGATGATCACCGCCCCGGACGGCACCCCCGTGCCGGACGTCCGCACGCCGTACTTCGACCTGCCGCACTGGGCCGCGGACCCGTTCCCGGCCGAGCCGGAGGACGCCGACGCACCGCTGAACGGCCGCTACACCCCGCACACCGCGCTGGCCTTCGGCAACCGCGGCGGCGTGTACCTGGCCACCGACGCGGTGACCGGCCGGGACGTCGTCCTCAAGGAGGCCCGGCCGGGCATCCTGGTGGGCCGCCCCGGCCGCCCGGCCGTCGAGGTGCTGGAGAAGGAGTACCGGCTGCTGTGCGCACTGGCCGACACCGGCCGGTTCGTCCGGCCGGTCGACTTCTTCCGCGAGTGGGAGCACGCCTTCCTGGTCGAGGAGGTGCTCGACGGCCCGCACTACAGCCGGCACTGCATCACCGCCAACCCGGTGATCACCGGCCGCCTCGACGGCGCCGCGCTGCGCGACTACTACCTGGGTCAGCGCACCCTGTGGCGGCAGATCGCCGAGGCGGTCGCCGCCGCCCACGACCGCGGCATCCTGCTCGGCGACCTCTCCTACACCAACGTCCACGTCACCGAGGGCGGTTCGGCCGCCGTCGTGCTCGACCTGGAGACCGCCGTCGAGGACGGCAAGGACCCGCACCTCGGCGTGCACACCGTCGGCCTGGCCAGCCCCCGGCTGACCGCCACCAACCGCTACGACCGGGCCGCCGACTACCACGCCCTCGGCGCGCTGATCCTCAGCTCGGTCATGGTGGTCAACAACACCACCGGCTTCCACCGGCCCGCACTGGACCGCTTCCTGGACGCGCTCGCCGCCGACCTCGCCCTCCCCGCCGAGCTGCCCGCGCTGATCCGCCGGCTCACCGACCCGGACGCGGTGGACGCGGACTTCGACCCGGCCGAGGTGCTCGCGGAGATCGACGCCCTGCCGTTCGAGACCCACCCGGGCTGGGACGCCCCCGTCCCGCTGGCCCGGCCCGCGGATCCCGCCACCGACGTGCCCGCCGTCGACGGCGCCGGGCCCGCCGCCCTCGCCGAGCGGATCGCCGCGCACGTCGAGGCCTCCGCCGACCCGTCCCGCACCGACCGGCTCTTCCCCGCCAACCCGCTGGTCTTCCAGACCAACCCGCTCTCGCTCGCCCACGGCGCGGCCGGCGTGCTGTACGGCCTGCACCGGCTGCGCGGCGAGGCGCCGGCCCGGCTGGTCGGCTGGGCGCTCTCCAGGGACACCGACTCCGCCGCGTACCCGCCCGGCCTCTACCTCGGCCAGTCCGGCCTGGCCTGGGCCTTCGACGCGCTCGGCCACCCCGAGGTGGCGGCAGCCCTGATGGACCGGGCCCGCAGCCACCCGCTGCGGTTCGCCGCCCCCGGCGTCCTGCACGGCACCGCGGGCTACGGCCTCGCCTGCCTCCACCTGTGGCGCCGCACCGGCGACCTCCGGCTGCTCGACGACGCCCGCGAGGCCGGCCGGGCGCTGGAGGCCGCCGTTGTCCGCGACGAGCGCGGCGCACACTGGCCGCAGACCGCCCCCGGCGGCGGCCGGGTGATCCGGGTCGGCTACGGCCACGGCGGGAGCGGCATCGCCCTCTTCCTGCTCTACCTCTACCTGGCCACCGGGCAGGAGCACTGGTACCGCCTCGGCCGGCAGGCCCTCGGCTTCGACCTGCGCCAGGGCACCCTCACCCCCGGCGGCACCTGGGCCTGCCCCGCGCAGGTCCGGGAGGCCGGCGACGACGGCCGACAGGTGCTGCGCAATTACTGGGACGAGGGCACCGCCGGTGTCGCCACCGCCGCCCTGCGCTACCTGGCGGTCCGCCCGGACGACGAACTGGCCGCCGCGGTACCGGCCATGCTCGCCGACTCGGCCCGCACCTACGCGGTCTTCCCGCACCTCTTCCACGGCCTGGCCGGCCTCGGCAACGTACTGCTGGACGCCGGCGAACTCCTCGGCGACGAGCGATGGTTCGCCGAGGCGAGGCGGGTCGCCGGCGGCATCCTGCTGAGCCGGATCGAACACCCCGAGGGCCTCGCCTTCCCCGGCGAGCAGGCGCTGCGCGAGAGCTGCGACCTGGCCACCGGATCGATCGGCATCGCGCTCTTCCTGGACCGGCTCGGCCGCGCCGGGCCCGGGGGACGGACCAACTTCAACTTCACCGTCGACGGGCTGCTGCCGTGAGTCCGGGCGGCCGGTTCCGCCTGGTCGGCGCCAACCCGCTCTTCCGGCGGCTGTGGATCGGCCAGTTCACCTCCGAACTCGGCAGCTCCATGGCGGTCCTGGCGATCCCGCTGCTCGCCGTGGCGGTCAGCGGCTCGCCCGCCCGGGCCAGCCTGCTCGCCACGCTCGGCTTCGCCACCACCTGGCTGACGGCCGTCCCGGCCGGCCAGCTCGCCGACCGGGTGGCACCGCGCCGGCTGATGCTCGGCTGCGACGCCGTCCGGCTGGTCACGGTGACCGCGGTGGCCGCCGGCGTCCTGCTCGGCGGACCGCCGCTGTGGCTGCTCGGCACCGCCTCGGTGGTCTCCGCCGCCGCGATGATGGCGTTCAACCCGGCCGCGGGGAAGCTGCTGCGCACAGTGGTGCCCGACGACCAGTTGCCCGAGGCGGTGGCCGCCAACCAGATCCGCGGCTACACCGCGGCGATCGTCGGGCCGTCCGTCGGCGGCGCCCGGTTCGGCGCCGCCCGGGCCGTGCCCTTTCTCGCCGACGCGCTCTCCTACGCGGTGTCGCTGCTCTGCGCTGTGTCTTATAAACAAATGACGCTGCCGACGATATTTGGAGTGTTTTTAAAGGGGGGGGGCGGAATATAT
>NZ_JBHWBW010000588.1:0-4269 GCF_042735675.1 Kitasatospora sp. NPDC059571 | reverse complement strand
GGCCCGGAGCGCCCCCGCGGTGCCCGCCGCCGCTCCGGCCCCGGCGCCCGCTGCGCCGGCCCCCGTGCCGGCCGCGGCGCCCGCCCCGGCCTCGGCCCAGCCCTCGGCCGCCGCCCAGCAGGGTGCGGCCCAGGTCCGGCAGATGTGGCCGCAGATCCTGGAGGCAGTGAAGAACCGCCGCCGCTTCACCTGGATCCTGCTGAGCCAGAACGGCCAGGTCGCTGGCTTCGACGGCAGTGTGCTCCAGGTGTCGTTCGTGAACGCCGGGGCCCGGGACAGCTTCGTGGGCAGCCACAGTGACGAGGTGCTCCGCCAGGCGCTGGCCGACGCGCTCGGGGTGGACTGGCGGGTGGAGTGCATCATCGACCCGTCCGGCGGTTCGGCCGCCCCGTCCGGTCCGCCCGCGGGCGGCGGCGGTGGCGGTTGGGGCACCGCTCCGGCGCGCCCCGCGCCCGCGGCCCCGCCGGCCCACCAGGCACCGGCCCCGGTGCCGGCGCCCGCCGCGCAGCCGTCCGCCGGTCAGCCCGTCGCGCCGCCGCAGCCCGGTCCGGCCGCGCAGAGCGCGCCGCCCGCCGCGCCCGCGCCGTACCGGGCGCCGCAGCCCGCGCCGGTCGCGCCCGAGGACGACGTGCCCGAGGACGACGACCCGGATCTGACCGAGGAGGCCTTCTCCGGTCAGGAGCTGATCATCCGTGAGCTGGGTGCGACGGTGCTGGAGGAGATCCACCACAACACCTGACACCGCCGCCGGGTGCCGTCTCCGGGGCCCGGCGCAGCGGTCCGCCGGGCCGCGTAGGCTCGGTGGCGACGTCGACGTCGTACAGGCAGGAGAAGTGCCGTGTTCCCTGGTGGCCAGCCCAACATGCAGCAGCTGCTCAAGCAGGCGCAGAAGATGCAGGAGGAGCTCGGCCGGGCTCAGAAGGAGCTGGCCGAGACCAAGGTGAGCGGTTCGGCGGGCGGTGGCCTGGTCGAGGCGACGGTGACCGGTGCGGGCGAGCTGGTGGCGCTGACCATCGCGCCGGCCGCGGTGGACCCGGAGGACACCGAGACCCTCGCCGACCTGGTGCTCGCCGCCGTCCGGGACGCCAGCGCGGCCGCCCAGAAGCTCCAGGCGGAGCGGATGGGCCCGCTCACCCAGGGCCTCGGCGGCGGCATCCCCGGCCTCCCGTTCTGACCCCGGCCGCCCGTTCCGGGCGGCTGCCGCACGCCGTCGCGGCCGGTGGTACGTGCCGATGAGCGGCCGGATCGGCGGCGGGATGCCGGGCCGGACGTGCGACGGGCGGTGCCCGGCCGGCCGGGGTGCGGCAGATGTGCGCTGTGTGATTTATGAGTGAGTCGGGCGTCGGACGGTGTGTCCGGCGCCCGATTCGTTGGATGATGGCACCGGAGCGACGGCCACCGGGCCGTGGCCCCGGCCGAGGGAAGGCGTGACGTTGTACGAGGGCGTGGTTCAGGACCTGATCGACGAGCTGGGCAGGCTGCCCGGCGTCGGGCCCAAGAGCGCGCAGCGGATCGCCTTCCACGTTCTGCAGGCCGATCCGGTCGACGTCCGCCGGCTGGCGCATGCGCTGATGCAGGTCAAGGAGAAGGTCCGGTTCTGCGTGGTCTGCGGCAACGTCGCGGAGTCCGAGCAGTGCCGGGTCTGCCTCGACCCGCGGCGCGACCTCACGGTGATCTGCGTGGTCGAGGAGCCGAAGGACGTGGTGGCGATCGAGCGGACGCGGGAGTTCCGCGGCCGCTACCACGTGCTGGGCGGCGCGATCAGCCCGATCGAGGGTGTCGGCCCGGACGACCTGCGGATCCGCGAGCTGATGACCAGGCTCGCCGACGGCACGGTCACCGAGCTGATCCTGGCCACCGACCCCAACCTGGAGGGGGAGGCGACCGCGACCTATCTGGCCCGGCTGTGCAAGCCGATGGGCCTGAAGGTGACCCGGCTGGCGAGCGGTCTGCCCGTCGGCGGGGACCTGGAGTACGCCGACGAGGTCACCCTCGGCCGGGCCTTCGAAGGGAGACGACTGCTCGATGTCTGACCACAGCGACACCACCCACACCCGGGAGCCCGACGACTTCGCCGTGCAGATCGCCGACTCGGTGGAGAGCTTCGTGCTCGCCGTCACCGAGGTCGCCAAGGGCGACGAGCCGGGCAGCGCGATCTCGCTGCTGCTGCTGGAGGTCTCGCAGCTGCTGCTGGCGGGCGGGCGCCTCGGGGCGATCGAGGACGTGCTGCCGGAGGACCGCTTCGAGCCGGACACCGGCCCGGAGCCGGACGGCGTCGAGCTGCGCGAGCGGCTGGCCGTGCTGCTGGCCCCGATCGACGTGTACCACGAGGTCTTCGACCCGTACGGGCCGCCGGAGAAGCCGAGCGCGTTCCGGATCTCGGACGACCTGGCCGGGGTGGTGGCCGAGCTGCGGCACGGGCTGGTGCACTACCGGGAGGGCCGGGTCAGCGAGGCGCTGTGGTGGTGGCAGTTCTCGTACCTGTCCAACTGGGGCTCGACCTGCACCGCGGTGCTGCGGGCGCTGCAGTCGCTGATCGCGCACGTCCGGCTGGACAGCCCGATCGGTGCGGCGGTGGACGGTGCGGACACCGATGACGACGGCCTCACGGACGAGCAGCTGGAGCAGCAGGCGGGCGACCTGATGGCCGCCGAGCTGGGACTGTGACGAAGTCGTCGGCCGCAGCCGCCTGACGTGAAATCCGGGACCGGGCACGGCCCGGTTCCGGATTTTCTTGTGCCCGCCCGCCGTTCGCCCGCAGACCTGCCCGTTCCGGATGTTCACCAGTCGATACCGCCGTCTCATCATGCGGAAGCCGCCGGTGGGGGCGTTCGTGCTGGATAGACTGGCCGCGACCGCAGAAGGGGGCCACCACCCCCCACACGACACAAGTCGAGGAGCGCACGTGGGCCTTGTCGTGCAGAAGTACGGCGGCTCATCCGTAGCGGATGCCGAGGGCATCAAGCGCGTCGCCCGACGGATCGTGGACACCAGGAAGGCCGGCCATGAGGTCGTCGTCGTGGTGTCCGCGATGGGAGACACGACGGACGAGCTCATCGAACTCGCGGAACAGGTGACCCCTATTCCGTCCGGCCGTGAGTTCGACATGCTGCTGACCGCTGGAGAGCGCATCTCCATGGCGCTGCTGGCCATGGCGATCAAAACGCTGGGCTTCGACGCCCAGTCCTTCACGGGCAGCCAGGCCGGTGTCATCACCGACTCCACCCACAACCGGGCGCGCATCATCGACGTGACGCCGGGCCGGATCCGCAACGCCCTGGACGAGGGCAACATCGCGATCGTGGCCGGCTTCCAGGGTGTGTCGCAGGTCTCCAAGGACATCACCACGCTGGGCCGCGGCGGCTCGGACACCACGGCCGTCGCCCTGGCGGCCGCGCTGGGCGCCGAGGTCTGCGAGATCTACACCGACGTGGACGGCGTGTTCACCGCCGACCCGCGCGTGGTGAAGAAGGCCCGCAAGATCGACTGGATCGCCTTCGAGGACATGCTGGAACTGGCCTCGTCCGGCTCCAAGGTGCTCCTCGACCGCTGTGTCGAGTACGCGCGCCGCTACAACATCCCGATCCACGTCCGCTCGTCGTTCTCCGGTCTGCCGGGGACTATCGTGAGCAGCGACAACCCCAACAAGCCCGAAGGGGGCGAGATGGAGCAGGCCATCATCTCCGGAGTCGCCCACGACACGTCCGAGGCCAAGATCACGGTCGTCGGCGTGCCGGACAAGCCGGGCGAGGCGGCCCGGATCTTCCGCGCGATCGCGGACTCCGAGGTCAACATCGACATGGTGGTGCAGAACGTCTCCACCGCGTCGACCGGTCTGACCGACATCTCCTTCACCCTGCCGAAGACCGACGGCCAGAAGGCCATCGACGCGCTCGGCCGGGTCAAGGACGGCATCGGCTACGAGTCGCTGCGCTACGACGACGCGATCGGCAAGCTGTCCCTGGTCGGCGCCGGCATGCGCTCCAACCCGGGCGTCACCGCGACGTTCTTCGAGGCGCTCTCGGAGGCCGGGGTCAACATCGAGCTGATCTCCACCTCGGAGATCCGCATCTCGGTGGTCACCCGTGCCGAGGACATCCCGGAGGCCGTGCGCGCCGTGCACACCGCGTTCGGGCTGGACACCGACACCGACGAGGCCGTGGTCTACGGCGGCACCGGCCGCTGAACCGCTGCGAACGGGCCGGGCACCCCGCCCCGGGGGCCCGCCCCGGCCGTCCCGCACCGGCCCCGTGGGACCCATTAAACCCC
>NZ_JBHWBW010000587.1:0-4271 GCF_042735675.1 Kitasatospora sp. NPDC059571 | reverse complement strand
CCTAGGCGCGGGTGTCCGCCGGCCCGGCCGGGCCGGCGGACACCCGCGCCTAGGCGGCCACGTCCGCGGAGGCCGCCGCGGTGTCCAGGCCGAGGTCGCGCAGCACCGCCCGGGCGGCCCGCCGGCCGGAGACCAGGGCGCCCTGCAGGCTGCTGGTGTCGCGGTGGTCCCCGCACACGTAGAGGCCGGCCAGCAGCCGCACCGAGCGCCGCAGGTGGTGCGGGGCCGGCATGGCCGGTACGGCGTCCGGCAGGTGGCGCACGCTCAGGAACTCCCACGAGCGGGTCGGTGCGCCGTACAGCTCGGCCAGCCGGCGGCGGACCACCGGCTCGAACCCGGCCGGCCCGCCCGCCTCGTAGCTGCGCCGCCCGAGCACGGTGGTCGCGATCAGCGCCCGCCCGGCCGGTGCGTACGAGGGGTGGACGTCGCTGAGCACCAGGCTGTGCGAGACGCCCGAGGAGTCGGCGTCCAGCAGCAGCGACGGCTCGCCCAGCGGCGACCGGTCGGCCGCGTGGTAGAAGGTGGTGACCGGGTGGAATCCGGGCACCCGCAGGCCCGGCAGCAGCGCGGCCGCCGAACGGGCGTCACAGGCCAGCACCACCGCGGAGGCGCCGATCCGGCCGTGCCGGGCGGTCTCCACACCGTCCGCCGCGATGCCCGTCACCGCCACGCCCAGCCGGACGCAGTCCGCGGGCAGTCCCTCCGCCAGCTGCTCCGGAACCGACCCGGCGCCGCCGGCGGCCAGACAGAGCCGGCCGCGGGCGTACGAGCGCAGCACCAGGTCGGCCACCCGGCTGCTGGTGGTCAGCGCGGGGTCGGCCAGCAGCGCGCCGAGCAGCGGGCGCAGGAAGCCGTCGACGGTGCGCGCGCCCAGGCCGCGGTCGGCCAGCGCCCGGGCCGCACTGGTCTCCGGCCTGGCCAGCAGCCGGGGCGCCGGGGTGGCGGCGAGCCGGCCGAGGGTGGCGGCCAGCCGGGCCTTGTCCAGCGGGCTGCCGAGCGGCCCGCGGGCGGCGGCCTGCCGGGCCGGGGTCTGCTGGGGGTCGCCGACCCGGTAGCGGCGCCCCGCGCTGTGCACCAGCACCCCGGGGGCGAGCGGGCGCAGGTCCAGCCGGTCGAGGTCGAGCCGGCGCGCGGGCTCCGGGTGGTCGGTGTTGAACAGCTGGACGCCGTGGTCGATCCGGAATCCGTCCAGCTCCTGCGTGGCCATCCGGCCGCCGAGGTGCGCCTGGGCCTCCAGGACCTGGACGGTGAGGCCCTGCCCGGTCAGCGTCCGGGCGGCGGCCAGTCCCGCGGGACCGGCGCCGACCACGACGACGTCCGGGTCCGACGGGTGGCGGGTACGGCGGGTGAAGTCGAATGCGGGCACCAGTGTGCTCCCTCCCTGACGGCGGCTCCGGGCCCGCGCACGTGTGGTCGGGCCCGTGGAGCTCCGGCCGGGGCGGGCGGCGGGGTGCCGGGATGCGGTCCGCCCATGTGATGCCCAGTCAGTGCGGCGGTCAGACCGTACGGCCCCGTCGAATCCCGGATCCGGCGGGATCCCGGTGGCGCGGGGGAGGGGGTGGTCACGCTCTGTGCGCCCAGGAGCGGCGGAACGGAGCCTCCGGGCGCGCACGGTCACCGGGGGGCGCAGAGCGCGCCCTCGCCCTGCCACCGTGCGCCCCCCGTTCGCCGTCGTCCGCGGGTGCCTGCCCGGCGGCGGTTCTGCCGGTCCGTCAGCGGGCGAGCGCCGCCCGGACGGCGCCGTCCGCGTCCGGGTAGCGGAACCGGAAGCCCGCCGCCAGCAGCCGGTCCGGGACGACCCGATGGCTGCCCACCACCTCCACCGCCATCTCACCGAGCACCGCCCGCAGGGCCGCGGTCGGCACCGGGAACGGGGTGGGCCGGCCGAGCACCCGGCCGAAGGCCTCGGTCAGTTCGCGGTTGGTGACCGGGTGCGGACCGGTCAGGTTCACCGGCCCGGACATCTCCTTCTGGTCGATCAGGAAGCGCAGCGCCGCGACCTCGTCCGCCAGCGCGATGATGCTCCAGTACTGCTCGCCGGAGCCGAGCCGGCCGCCCAGCCCCAGCCGGAACAGCGGCACCATCCGCCCGGCGGCCCCGCCGGCCGCGGACAGCACCAGCCCGGTGCGCGGGTGCACCACCCGGATGCCGGCGTCCGCGGCGGGCCGTGCGGCGGCCTCCCACTCCACGCAGACCCGGGCCAGGAAGTCGTCGCCGGGCGGCGCGTCCTCGTCGATGACCCGGTCGCCGGTCTGGCCGTAGTAGCCGACCGCGGAGGCGCTCACCAGCACCCGCGGCGGCTGCTTCAGCCGGGCCAGCGCGGCCGCCACCGTCTCGGTGCCCAGCACCCGGCTGTCCCGGATCTCCCGCTTGTAGGACTCCGTCCAGCGCCGGTCGCCGACCCCGGCCCCGGCCAGGTGGACCACCGCCTCCACGCCCTCCAGCCCGGCCGCGTCGATCTCCAGCCGGTGCGGGTTCCAGCCGACCCCGGTGGTGCCGTCCGCCCGCACGCCCACCAGGCTGCGCCGGCGCACCAGCCGCAGCACCTCGTGGCCGTCGGCGAGCAGCGAGCGGACGAGAGCGGAACCGATCAGACCCGTGGACCCTGTCACCGCGATACGCATGCACCCATCCTCCCAGGCCGCCCGCCCGGTGCGGCCGCCGGACACCCCGGTCGGCAGGCCCTAGCATGTCCGCCATGCAGTCCGACGAGCTGATGATCAGGGTTGCCCGTGCGGCGGACGGCCGGGCGCTGGCCGCCCTCGACCGCGCCGCGTGGTCACCGCTCAGCGACGTGGCGCCGCGCCGCGCGGAGGAGGACGACGCCGCGTTCTTCGACGAGCGGCACGGCCCCGAGCAGTACCTCGTCGCCGAGGCCGACGGCCGGATCCTCGGCTACGTCCGGCAGGTGCCGCCCACCCCGCTCGCCAGCAACCGGCACGTCCGGCAGATCCAGGGCCTGGCCGTCGCCCGGGAGGCCCGCGGCCGCGGGCTCGGCGCGGCGCTGGTGGAGGCCGCCTGCGCGGCCGCCCGGGCCGCCGGGGCCCGCCGGATCACCCTGCGGGTGCTCGGCGGCAACACCCCGGCCCGGCGGCTCTACGAGCGCTGCGGCTTCCGGGTGGAGGGCGTGCTGCCCGGGGAGTTCCTGATCGAGGGCGCCTACGTGGACGACATCTGGATGGGGCGCGCCCTCACCGACTGACCCCGCGTCATCGTCCGGGCGCCCGCCGTACGCCCAAGTCGTGACCCGGTGGACCCTGCCCGCCGTGTCGCCCAAGGGGTACGGTACGGCGCGTGAGCACATCGACCCCTCCCGGCTGGTACCCGGTCACAGGTCCGGACGGCACTGCGCAGGAGCGCTGGTGGGACGGCACCGCCTGGACGGCGGACGTCCGGCCGGCCGCCGGCGCGGCCGGGATCGCCGACGCACCCACCCAGGCCTGGGCCGGCCAGGCCGCCGCGCCCCCCGCGGCCGGGTACGGCTACCCGCCGCAGCAGGCCGCCTCCGGGTACGGCTACCCGCAGCAGGCGCCCGGCTACCCGTACCCGTCGGCGTCGTCCGGCCCGAAGAACCGCAACGGCCTGATCGTCGGGATCGCCGCCGGCGTCCTGGTGCTGGCCGGCGTGATCGGCGCGGCCGTGGTGCTGGCCGGCAAGGAGAACAAGGGGCCCACGGTCTCCGCACCGCCCGCCGCCTCGGCCTCCCCGTCCACCGGATCCGGGGACGGCACCGGTGACGGCACCGCCGACAGCCCGAGCCCGGCCCCGTCGGCGTCCGACCCCGGGGACGGCACCGCGCCGACCGGCATCGCCGGGATCATGCCGGACGTGGTGCACGGCTGGCTGGTGCCGCGACCGGGCGCCTGGTCGCCGCACACGGGCAGCACCTCCAGCACCGTCTACGAGACCACCGGCCCGTACGACTGCGGCATGTCCTCGCAGTGCATCCGCGGCCAGTTCTCGGTCGAGACGGCGTCCGTGCCCGGCAGCGACGCGGCCACCGTCGCCCGCACCGCGATGGCCGCCTACGCGCCGCGGATCTTCGGCGAGCTGGACGGCCACCAGGAGCTGACGTCCGGTCCGATCAGGGTCGCCGGCGCCACCGGGTATGCGGTCCGCTGGTACGTCACGCCGAAGGAGGGCGCCAAGGGCTACATCCTCATGGTCGCCGTCCCGGACGCCCGCGGCAGCGGCTTCGTGCTGCTGCACGGCGGGGTCGACGACGACCCGCGGGCCCCCCGACTGACCGTCGTGGAGCAGATCGTCGGCGG
>NZ_JBHWBW010000586.1:0-4279 GCF_042735675.1 Kitasatospora sp. NPDC059571 | reverse complement strand
GGGGTCCTCCACCCGCCCGCGGCCGGGCAGCTGTTCGCGCGGGTCGCCGAGGCCGGGCCGATCGGCGACGCGGGCCGCGCCGACACCGCGGCGTCCGCCGCCGCGGCCCGCTCCACGGCCACCGCCGCCAGCCGCGCCTCCGGCCGGCCCTCGCCCGCCGCGCTGCTCGACCCGGCCCGGGTAGAGGTGACCGTCCGCAACGGCACCGGGATCGGCCGGCAGGCCGGCCGGGCCGCCGCCGAACTCCAGGCCAAGGGCTTCACCCGGGCCGAGGCCGGCGGTAACGCCCCTCCGGCCAGCACCAGTTCGGTCGGCTACCCGGCGGGCCGGGCGGAGGAGGCGGCGGCGCTGGCCACCGCCCTCGGACTGCCCGCCGGCTCCGTGCGGCAGAGCGCCTCGCTCGGCGCGAAGGACGCGCTGGTGGTGGTGCTCGGCACCGACTACACCGGGCCGGCCGCCGGAACCCCGGCCGCGTCCGCCGGCACCGCCGGCGCCTCCGCCGGCCCGGACGCCCCGCCGACGCCGAGCGGCACCCCGGCCGACCTCCAGCGGGTGGCCGCCGACGACACCGGGGTGTGCGCCCGCTGACGGCGGCTCACCCGCGGGGTGTTCCGGTACGGACGAGCCGGGCGGTGTGACGTATCCGCCCGGCTCGCGCGTCTGTCTGGTGAGAACACCGGCCGGCGCGGGGAAGGCACGTCGCCGCCCGGTCCAGAAGACCGCGCGGACCCCACCGGCGCGGTGGGGAGAGGCGGCCGAGCATGACCAGCGTGGAGCCGATACCGGGCGGCCGGGCCGCCGCACGACGGGCCAAAGGGGCCGGAGGGGCCGGCAGCAGGCGCCGGCTGCGGCGCCGGCGCTGGCTGCGCGCGGTCGCCGTCACCACCGGCGCCACCCTGGTGGCCGGCTGCGGCGCCGGCTACCTGTACTACCGGCACCTCAACGGCAACATCCGGGCCGGCACCAAGAACCTGACGGACTCCCACGGCGAGCGCACCGCACCCAACGCGAAGGGGCAGACGCCGCTCAACATCCTGCTCATCGGCACCGACAGCCGGGCCTCGCAGGAGAACATCGACCTCGGCGGCTCGGCGGGGGACGCCTCCCGGCCCGCCCTCGCCGACGTCCAGATGCTGCTGCACGTCTCCGCGGACCGCAGCAACGCCTCACTGATCAGCATCCCGCGCGACACCCGGGTCGACATCCCCGCCTGCCACGACGAGAAGGGCCGGCAGTCCGCCGCGCTCCCCCGCACGATGATCAACACGGCGCTCGCCCAGGGCGGCCCCGGCTGCGTGCTCGGCACCTGGGTCGCGCTCACCGGCATCGACATCGACCACTACATGATGGTCGACTTCAGCGGCGTGGTGCGGATGGCCGACGCGGTCGGCGGCGTCCCCGTCTGCGTCGACCGCAACATGTACGACCGCTACCGGCCCGGCCACGGCGGCACCGGGCTGAAGCTGACCAAGGGCACCCACGTGGTCCAGGGCGTGCAGGCTCTGCAGTGGCTGCGCACCCGCGACGCATGGGGCTCCGACATCAACCGGACCAAGGCCCAGCACCTGTACCTCAACTCCATGGTCCGCCAGCTCAAGTCCAGCGGGCGGATGTCCGACCCCGGCCAGCTGATGTCCCTGGCCGAGGCAGCGACCAAGTCGCTGAGCGTCGACAAGGACCTGGCCGACCTGAAGAAGCTGTACGACCTGGGCGAGCAGCTGCGCCAGGTGCCGGCCGAGCGGATCAGCTCGCTGACGGTGCCCGTCGTCGAGGACCCGAGCGACCGGAACCGCCTGCTGCTGAAGCCCGGTGACACCGAGCAGATCTGGAAGATGCTGATCGCCGACACCCCGCTGGACGCCAAGGGCGCCCCGGCCGGGACGGCCTCGGGCGGACCGTCGGCGCCCTCCTCCCCGAGCACGCCGGCGGCGGACGCGGCGGTGAGTGCGCCGGCGGTCGCCAAGGGCTCCGTCGCGGTCACCGTCCAGAACGCGTCCGGCGGCGGCACCCGCGCCGCCCGGATCAGCGCGGCGCTCAACGCCGCGGGCTTCACCGGGGCGAGGCCCGCGCCCGGTGGCGGCTCCCGCGCCACCACCCGGCTGACCTACGGCAGCGGGCAGCTGGCGCAGGCACAGGCCGTGGCCGCGGCCCTGCACCTGCCGGCCGACGCGCTGGCCGAGTCCGGCCCCGCCCGGGGCCTCACCCTGGTGATCGGCGCGGACTGGAAGAGCGGCACCGCCTTCACCGCGGCCCCGGCGCCCACCGCGGTGCCCACCTCGGTTGCGGTCGAGACGGCCGACGACGACAAGAACTGCATGACGGTGGTGCCGCAGGGGAACCTCTACACCTTCTGACGGCGCCTCCGGTGACGCCGCACCGGATACGGTGCGGCGCCGCCGCGGTGCCGGTCAGCCGGCGGCGGGCCCGTCCGGGGCAGCAGGGGGCGGGTCGGCCGGGGTGAGCGCGCCGTCGCGCTCGACGTACTCCTCGGCCGTCCGCGGGCAGCGCCAGCGCCCCTCGCCGGCCGGCTCCAGCGGCTCGCCGGCCCGGCCGACCCACTTGATCCGGCGGGCCGGCACCCCGGCGACCAGGGCGTAGTCCGGGACGTCGCGGTGCACGACCGCGCCGGCCGCCACCAGGGCCCACCGGCCGACGGTGACACCGGCGACCAGCACCGCGCGCCCGCCGATCGAGCAGCCCTCGCGGAGCGTCACCCCGCGGGCGTGCCAGTCGTCGCCGCGCTTCAGCCGGCCGTCCGGGTCGACGGACCGCGGGTACAGGTCGTTGGTCAGCACGGCGGCCGGGCCGACGAACACGCCGTCCTCGACGACCGCCGGCTCGTACACCAGCGCGTGGTTCTGCAGTTTGACCCGGTCCCCGAGCCGCACTCCCGGGCCGACGTACGCACCCCGGCCGATGATGCACTCGGCGCCGATCTCGGCGTGCTCGCGCACCTGCGCCAGGTGCCAGACGGTGCTGCCCGGGCCGATGACCGCCCGCTCGTCCACGTCCGCGGTCGGCTCGATGCGCACGCGGGCCCCCTCGGTGATCCCCATGGCGCCGAAGATAGCGCCGCGGGACGGGCCGAGGGGGCTTTTCGGGTCAGGCGTGCTCGGTGCGCGGGGCCATCGGCTCCGGCCGCTTGCTGGCGATCACCCGGCGGGCCAGCGACCGCGGCGAGGTGAGGAAGCCGAAGCCCCAGCTCATGTGCATGGTGGCGAGCGCCACCGGCAGCTGCAGCCGGGCCTTCGCGGACAGGCCGCGGCCCTCGACCACCGAACCGCCCAGGATGCCCAGCAGGTAGCCGCCCGGCACCACCAGGAAGGCGGGGTGCACGGCGGCGCCCAGCACCAGGCCCAGCACGCAGGCCGCCAGCGCGGCCGGCGGGGCGAGGTAGCGCAGGTTCACCGAGCCGCGGTGGTAGCGGGTCACCACCCGGCGCCAGCGCCCGTAGTCCTTGTACTGCTTCGCCAGCGCCCGCACGCTCGGCCGCGGCCGGTAGGTGACCCGCAGCTGCGGGGTGAACCAGATCAGTCCGCCGTCCTGGCGGATCCGGTAGTTCAGCTCCCAGTCCTGGGCGCGGATGAACTCCTCGTTGTAGCCGCCCTGCTGCTCCAGCACCTCGCGGCGGAAGACACCGAGGTAGACGGTCTCCGCCGGGGCGGCCAGGCCGCCGGTGTGGAAGGCCGCGTTGCCGACGCCGATCTTGGAGGTCATGGCGGCGGCGACCGCCTTCTCCCACTCGGTCTCGCCCTCGGCGTGCATGATGCCGCCGACGTTGGCCGCCTCCATCTCGCTCAGCAGCCGGACGGCGGTGGTGATGTAGCCGGGGGTGAGCAGGCCGTGGCCGTCGACCCGCACCACGATGGGGTGGCGCGAGCCGCGGATCGCGGCGTTCAGCCCGGCCGGGGTACGGCCGGTGGGGTTGGGCACCGTCCGGACCCGCGGGTCCTCGGCGACCAGCTCGGCGGCGATCTCGTCCGTCCGGTCGGTGGACGGACCGAGCGCGATCACCACCTCCAGATCGCCGGCGTACTCCTGCTCCAGGATGTGCCGGACGGCGGTGCGCAGGTGACGTTCCTCATTGAGCACCGGCATGATCACGGAGACCGCCGGCAGCTCCTCAGCAGCCTTGGTGTTCATCGCGCCCCACCGTACCGGCGCCGACCCCGCGGTGTCAGATGAGGGTGCCGCTGCGGCCGGCCGCCGAGCTGAGCCGGCGCCGCGGCGACGGGGGCGGCGCGCGCCCCGCGCGGGGGGGGCGCGGCCCCCCCCCCCC
>NZ_JBHWBW010000585.1:0-4292 GCF_042735675.1 Kitasatospora sp. NPDC059571 | reverse complement strand
TTCTCGGACATCGACGAGATCCGTCGCACCGCCGAGTACTGCAACCAGATGGGCGGCGCCGCGGGCCGCCGCCCCGCCCCCGGCGCCCGCCCCCCGCCCGGCCCGCCCGCTTCGGCGTTTCCGCCAGCGCGAGGGCCGTCGGGCTTCGGACGTACGGCCCGTCGGCGGGCACCGCCGCCGTCGTGGGGGTGGGTCCGGTCCCCTCCCGCGCCGCGGGGGCGGTCCGGCGGTTCGCCGCCGCGGCGGGACCGGGGAGCGTCAGCCCTCGGAGTCGCGGGCCAAGCGCCGGCGGGCGGTCGCGCCGCGGCGCTCGATCGGCAGTGTGCCGGTGGCGGCGCCGAGGCCGTACGGGGGCATGTCGCCGTAGATCGACTCGTACGAGCCGGGCGGGACGATGTACGTCTCGTGCCAGATCCCCACGTGCCGGCGGGCCTTGCGCTCGAAGCGGTTGATCATCGCCCAGCCCTTGCGGTGCAGGTTGTCGGGCGCTGACGCGTAGGCGAGCAGCTTCTCCTCCGACTCCCAGTACTGGACCACGTAGTAGGTGCGCGGCGAGCCGCTGAGCAGCTGGTGGCCCAGCAGGCCGCTCTGCGGGTCGCGGGAGAGCTCGCGCAGCATGCGCGGCATGGCGATGAACACCGGGAGCCAGTGGTGCGGTGCCCAGAAGTGGTTGATGCGCCCCTCCGCTGCGGCAGTGGTCCGACCGGGTAACGGCTTTGCGAACACGGCGCCCCCTATCGTCGGGCCATCACATGGTTGGATAGCCCCACTCTTCAATGAATTGGATAGTGGCACTCCTCAAGGACGGGGGCAAGGGGATGCGCCTTGCAGATCTCAGCGAGCAGAGCGGCGTCTCCGTCGCCACGGTCAAGTACTACCTGCGCGAAGGGCTGGTGCCGCCCGGACGCCGCGTCAACGCCACCCAGGCCGAGTACGACGAGACCCACCTCCGGCGGCTGCGGCTGGTGCGGGCGATGATCCAGGTCGGACGCATTCCGGTGGCCACCGTCCGTCAGGTGCTGGCCCACGTCGACGACGAGTCGCTGGGCCTCACCATCCGCCTCGGCGCATCCCTGTGGGCCCTGCCCCACAGCACGGAGGGCACGGAGGGCACGCCCGGCGGCTCCCCGGACATCGCCGACCCGTCACATGCCGCCGCACTCCGCATCGTCGACGACCTGCTCGCCCGGCTCGACTGGACGACGGCCCGCGACATCGGCGAGCGCTCGCCCGCCCACCGCGCCCTGGTCGGCGCGCTCGCCACGCTCGACCGGCTCGGCTTCCCCTTCGCAGCCGACGACCTCCTGCCGTACGCCCGGTACATGGAGCAGGCCGCCGCGCACGACCTCGACCGCATGGAACTCGCCCCCACCCCGCAGGAGCGGGCCGAATACGCCGTGGCCGGGGCGGTCCTCTTCGAACCGGTCCTGCTCAACCTGCGCCGGATCGCCCAGTCCGAGGAGGCCGGCCGCCGGTACGGGCTGTGATCGGGATCCCGATCACGTGTCCGCGTGAGCCGTACGGGAGAAACCCGCCCCGAGCGGGCGGTCCCGACGGACCCACGGGCGGTCAGGTCGGGCCCCGGCTGCGCCCGGGACGGTGCGCACCGATCTGCGACCGCACCCTCACCCGTCCGCCGAACGGATGGCTGCACCGGCCGGGCCGGAGAGGCGGGAGCCGACGGACCGTCATGACCGATATATCCCTTCCTAAGGCATTCATCACATGACCGGAAGGGAGACCGAGCCGTGGCTCACGTCGACGCCGTGGTGACCGGAGCCGGAGGGTTCATCGGCGGGCACCTCACCGCCGCCCTCCTCGCCGAGGGACGGACCGTCCGCGCAGTGGACCGCAAGCCCCACCAGGAGTGGTACCAACTCCACCCCGGCGCCCAGAACCTCGTCCGCGACCTCTCGCTGCGCGAGTCCTGCCAGGAGGTCATGGCCGGCGGCGCGGGCGAGGTCTACCACCTGGCCGCCGACATGGGCGGCATGGGCTTCATCGAGAGCAACAAGGCCGCGTGCATGCTCTCCGTCCTCTCCAGCACCCACATGCTGCTCGCCGCCCGCGACCACGGCGCCGACCGGTACTTCTACTCCTCCTCCGCCTGCGTGTACGCCGCCGACAAGCAGACCGAGGCCGCCGTCCTCCCGCTGCGCGAGGAGGACGCCTACCCGGCCCTGCCGGAGGACGGCTACGGCTGGGAGAAGCTCTTCTCCGAGCGGATGGCCCGGCACTTCCTGGAGGACTACGGCATCGCCACCCGCACCGCCCGCTACCACAACGTCTACGGGCCGTACGGCACCTGGGACGGCGGCCGGGAGAAGGCGCCGGCCGCGGCCTGCCGCAAGGTCGCCACCGCCGTGCTCACCGGGGCCGACGCGATCGAGATCTGGGGCGACGGCGAGCAGACCCGCAGCTTCACCTACATCGACGACTGCACCACCGGCACCCTGCGGCTCACCCGCAGCGCCGTCACCGAGCCCCTCAACATCGGCTCCGACCAGCTGGTGACGGTCAACCAGCTGTACGGCCTGGTGGAGGAGATCGCCGGGGTGCGGCTGGAGCACCGCCACATCCCGGGCCCGCTCGGTGTCCGCGGGCGCAACAGCGACAACACCCGGATCACCAAGGAGCTCGACTGGGCGCCGTCGATCCCGCTGCTCACCGGCCTGGAGCAGACCTACCGCTGGGTGTACGACCAGGTGCGGGCCCGCCGCGACGGCCGCCCGCACCAGCGCTGATGACCACGGCGCCGCCGCGGGTCGACGTGCTCGGCGTCGGCATCAGCGCGGTCGGCCCGGACACCGCCCTCGCCGAGATCACCCGGTGGATCACCCAGGGCGAGCGCGGCTACGTGTGCGTCACCGGGGTCCACGGGGTGATGGAGTCCCAGCGGGACCCCGGGCTGGCGCGGATCCACAACGCCTCCGGGCTGACCGTCCCGGACGGCATGCCGATGGTGTGGGCCGGCCGCCGGGCCGGCGCCGCCGGGATGAGCCGGGTGCCCGGCCCCGCCCTGATGCTCGACGTGCTCGCCCGGGCCGCGGAGCGGGGCTGGAGCTCCTACCTCCACGGAGGCGGGCCCGGCGTGCCGGAGCTGCTCGCCGAGCGGCTGCGGGAACGCCTGCCCGGTCTGCGGATCGCGGGCACCCACTCGCCGCCGTTCCGCCCGACCACGCCCGCCGAGGACGCCGAGACCGTCGCGCGGATCAACGACAGCGGCGCGGACCTCGTCTGGATCGGCCTCTCCACCCCCAAGCAGGAGCGCTGGATGGCGGCGCACCGCGCCGCGCTGACCGCGCCCGTCCTGCTCGGCGTCGGCGCCGCCTTCGACGTCCACGCCGGACTCCAGCAGCTGGCCCCCGGCTGGATGCAGCGCAACGGGCTGGAGTGGTCGTACCGCCTCGCCAAGGAACCGCGCCGGCTGTGGCGGCGCTACCTGCGCAACAACCCGGCCTACCTGGCGCGGATCGCCCTGCGGCCGCCCCGGATGAGGGAAGCGAACTGACGATGGCGCCGCTGCGGATCGCCCTGGTGCACAGCTTCTACGCCTCGGGGCAGCCCAGCGGCGAGAACGAGGCCGTCCGGGACCAGGCCCGCGCGCTGCGCGCGGCCGGGCACGAGGTGACACTGGTCGCCGCGCACACCGACGAACTGGCCCGCAGCGGGCTGTACCCGGTGCGGGCCGCCGTCACGGTCGCGGCCGGGCGGGGGCGGTCGCCGGCCGCCGAACTCGCGGCCTTCGCCCCCGACGTGGTGCACGTCCACAACCTCTTCCCGAACATCGGGCGCGAGTGGGTCCGGCACTGGGCCGGCCCGCTGGTCGCCACGCTGCACAACTACCGCCCGCTGTGCGCCGGCGCCACGCTCTACCGGGACGGCGCGCCGTGCCGGGCCTGCCTGGACGGCGACCGGCTCGCCGCGCTCCGCTACCGCTGCTACCGCGGATCCCGGCTCGCCACCGCCCCGCTCGCCTGGGCCAACCGCCGCGGGCCGGAGGGCGATCCGCTGCTGGGGCGGGCCGACCGGCTGGTGCTGCTCTCCGAACTCGCCCGGCGCACCTACCTGGACGCCGGGCTGGCGGCCGAACGCACCGCGCTGATCCCCAACTTCGTCGACGACCCGGCACCGTGCCGGGCAGGCGGGGAGGGGCGGCGCTGGGTCTTCGTCGGCCGGCTCACCGCCGAGAAGGGCGTCGTGGCCGGACGACTGGCGGACCTGGTGATCGCCGTGGAACCGAACGCCGACCTCCTGGCAGCCTTCGACCGGTACGGCGGCACGGGAAAGCC
>NZ_JBHWBW010000584.1:0-4335 GCF_042735675.1 Kitasatospora sp. NPDC059571 | reverse complement strand
GCCGCCCCCGCGCGGCGCCCCCCGCGCCCCCCGCCCCCGCCCCCCGCCGGGCCCGCCCTCGCCGGGGCCCACCCGTACTCCGGTCGCCTCGGGCCCCGGCCCCAGCTGCTCCGGATCGAGAAGGAACGTCGGACCATGACCGCCACCCGCCTGCTGCCGCCCGCACCCCGCACCCCTCCGGCCGCAACCGCCGGGGAGTGGCGCGAGGCGTTCACCGACCGCCACCAGTGCGTCGCCGTCGTCCGGGCCCACGCCCGGGCGTTCCTGGTCCGGGCCCACCTGCCGCGCCCGCTGTGCGAGGACGCATCAGCGAACTCGTCACCAACGCCGTCCGCCACACCTGCGGACCGGGCACCCTCCGGCTGACCCACGGTCCGGGCGGGGTCGAGGTCGCGGTCAGCGACACCAGCCGCCTGCTGCCGCAACCCCGCGTCGCCGACACCGACACCGCCCTGAACGGGCGCGGCCTGGCCCTGGTCGCAGCGCTCTGCGACGCCGTCTCCGTCAGCCTCGACACCGGCAGCGGCAAGACCGTCCGTGCACACCTGGCGCCCTTGCCCTCCGCCCCGCCGTCCCGGCCCGCCCCGGTCGCCGCGAGGCCCCCCGGCCCGAGCCGCAACTGGTAGCGCAGGCCGCGGCCGGAGCCACCCGCGCAACGGCACCCCACCCCCTTGTCGACCGAACGGGACAAGGGGGAGCGCCGTGTGCGCCGACCGTCCGGGCCGGCACGTACCGGCCCCGGTACCGGCACCCATCCGGTCCTGCCCCGACCTCCGAATGGCCGGTGTGAGCACACCACCCGAGCGCCTGACGGACACCCAGCAGACCGGCCCGCGACGGCACTGGCCGCGGACCCTGGCACACGCAGCCGCGGCCGGCGCCACCGGTCTGACCGCCGCAGCGCTCGCGGTCGCGGTGGGCGAGGTGACCGCCGCGTTCACCGGCCCGGGCAGCGCCCCTGTCATCGCGGTCGGCTCCGCGGCGATCGACCTGACCCCGACCTCGCTCAAGGAGTACGCCGTCCGCTCCTTCGGCACCCATGACAAGACCGTGCTGCTCACCGGCATCTACACCGTGATGGCCCTGCTCGCCGTCCTCGCCGGCCTGATCGCCGCCCGACGGCCCGCCGCCGGCGCGGCCGTCATCGGACTCTTCGGCGGCCTCGGCGTCTGGGCCGCCGCCTCCCGGCCGACGGCCGCTGCGGGCGACGCCCTCCCCTCGATCGCCGCCGGCCTGGTCGGCGCCGCCGCGCTCTGGTGGCTGGCCCGCCTGCTTCGCGCCGCCACCGCGCCGGAGCGCGCCGACCTCCCGGCGGATCCCGTCCAGGTCGACGGCTCCGGCTCCGGAGACGGGACGGGCGAGGACCATCCCTTCGCCCGCCCGAGCCGGCGCACCGTCCTGGTCGCCACCGGGGCGACTGCCGCGGTGGCCGCCCTCGGGACCGTCGGCGGCCGCCGACTGGCCGACAGCCGCAACGACATCACCGCCGCCCGGAACGCCGTACGCCTGCCCGCTCCGGCCGTCCCCGCACCCGCGCTGCCCCGCGGCGTCCACCCGGCAGCCCCCGGCCTCACCACCTTCGTCACACCGAACGCCGACTTCTACCGGGTCGACACCGCCCTCACCCTCCCGCGGATCGACCCCCGCGACTGGTCGGTGCGGATCCACGGCATGGTCGACCACCCGACGGTGCTCTCCTTCGACGAGCTGCTCCGCGAGCCACTGGAGGAGCTGGACTACACCCTCACCTGCGTCTCCAACGAGGTCGGCGGCACCTATGCGAGCACCGCCCGCTGGATCGGCGCCCCGCTGCCCGCCCTGCTGCGCCGGGCCGGTGTCCGTTCCGGCGCCGACCAGCTGGTGGGCCGCTCCCGGGACGGCATGACGATCGGCACCCCGCTGGAGTCCGTCCTCGACGGCCGCCGGGCCCTGCTGGCGGTGGCGATGAACGGCGAGGCGCTGCCGGTGGCGCACGGCTTCCCCTGCCGTTCCCTGGTGCCCGGCTTCTACGGCTACACCTCCGCCACCAAGTGGCTGGTCGACCTGGAGGTCACCAGATTCGCGACGTTCGACCCGTACTGGGTGAAGCGCGGCTGGGACCGCACCGGCACGGTGAAGACGGCCTCCCGGATCGAGGTCCCCGCGCCGTTCGCCCGCGTCCCCGCCGGCGACGTCCTGCTGGCCGGCACCGCCTGGGCGACCCACCGCGGCATCGGCGCCGTCGAGGTGCGGGTCGACGGCGGGCCGTGGGAGCGGACAGACCTCGCCGCGGACGCCGGGCCCGACCTGTGGCGCCAGTGGTCGCACACCTGGCGCGGTGCGACGGCCGGCACCCACCGCATCGAGGTCCGTGCCACCGACGCCGCCGGCCGGACCCAGCCCGAGGCCCGGACGCCGCCCTTCCCCTCCGGGTCGACCGGCTGGCACAGCACGGTCGTCACCATCACCTGAGCGCCGGGGACCCAACCGGGCCATCGAGAAACGCGCTGGTCCAACCAGTTGACCAGTGCTGGGTGCGGGTGCATGCTGACCGCCATGACGCAGCAGACCATCCGGCGGGAAGCGGTCTCCGACCAGCTGTTCTCGCTGCTCAAGGACAGGATCCTGAACGGCGCGCTGCCGCCCGGCGGCGCGCTCACCGCCGAGCGCGACCTCGCGGCCGAGTTCGGGGTCAACCGGCACGCCGTGCGCGAGGCGGTCAAGCGCCTGCAGCAGGCCCGGCTGGTGGAGGTGAGCCAGGGCGGGCGCACCCGCGTCCTCGACTGGCGCGCCTCGGCCGGGCTGGACCTCGTGCTCGACGCCTCGGCAGCCACCGGTGCCCCCGCCGCCCTCGCCGGGCTCCAGCGCGACGCCCTGGAGATGCGGGCCTGCATCGGCGCGGACGCCGCCCGGCTCTGCGCCGAGCGCTGCTCGGCCGAGCAGGCCGCGGCGATCACCGCGGCGGCCGCCGGCTACGGGCGGATCGGTCCCGACCTCGCCGAACTCGGCGCCGCGGACATCACCTGGTGGCGCCTCATCGTCGAGGGTTCCGGCAACCTCGCCTATCTGCTCGCCTTCAACAGCCTGGTCGGCGGTCTGCTCCCGGTCGGCGCCGTGCCACCCGCCGACCGCGCCGACGAACTCCTCGACGTGGCGGCCCACGTGCGGCTGGCCGCCCTGATCGCGGCCCGCGAACCCCGGCAGGCCGAGCGCGAGGCCCGCGCCCTGCTGACGCGCGCCGTCCCCGCCCCGTCCACCGCGCCCGCCCCGTCCACCGCGCCAGCCGGAAAGGCCGCCGACCCCCGGCAGGGGGCGACCCGGTGATCCCCGCGATCTTCTACGCGATACCCGCGTTCGTACTGCTCGTCATCGTCGAGGCACTGTCGTACCGCTTCCTGCCGGACGACGACGAGTACGGCTACGAGGTGCGCGACACCGCGACCTCCCTCTTGATGGGCGCCGGCAGCCAGGTGGTCGGACTGCCCTGGAAGGCCATCGCGGTGCCGGCCTATGCGGGTCTGTACGCCCTGGCGCCCTGGCACCTGTCGGCGGGTTCGGTCTGGACGTGGGCGCTGCTGTTCTTCGCCGACGACCTCGCCTACTACGCCTTCCACCGGGCGCACCACCGGGTGCGGCTGCTCTGGGCGAGTCACGTGGTGCACCACTCCAGCGTCCGCTACAACCTGTCGACGGCACTGCGGCAGAGCTGGACGCCGATGACCTCGCTGCCGTTCTGGCTGCCGCTGGCCGCGCTCGGCATCCAGCCCTGGATGATCCTGCTCCAGCAGTCGGTCAGCCTGGTGTACCAGTTCTTCCTGCACACCGAGCGGGTCGAGAAGCTGTGGCGGCCCGTCGAGTGGTTCTTCAACACCCCGTCCCACCACCGGGTCCACCACGGCTCCAACTCCGTGTACCTGGACCGCAACTACGGCGGCATCCTGATCGTCTGGGACCGGCTCTTCCGGAGCTTCGAGCCCGAGGGCGAGCGGGTGGTCTACGGCCTGACGAAGAACATCGCCACCCACAACCCGCTGCGGGTGGCCTTCCACGAGTACGCGGCAGCCTGGCAGGACGTCCGGCGGGCCGGGCGCTGGCGCGACCGGGCGGGCCACCTGTTCGGGCCGCCCGGCTGGCAGCCGAAGGCGGAGGGCTGAGGTGGCCGCGCTGTTCCGGCTGCTCGCCGCGCTCGACCTGACCGGCGTGGCACTGCACCCCCGGGGTCGAGTGGGCCGCCAAGCCACTGCTCGCACCGCTCCTGGCCCCATCTGGGACTGCTACGGCAGCGGCACCCGGTCCAACCAGGTGTGGACGCTGCGCTGAGCACGGCTGCCGCCCCGGACGGACCCGGCGCTGTCG
>NZ_JBHWBW010000583.1:0-4338 GCF_042735675.1 Kitasatospora sp. NPDC059571 | reverse complement strand
TCGGGGGGGCCGGCTTCTTTTTTTAACCCCCCCGCGCCCCCCCCGCGGGGGCGGGGGCGCCCCCGGCCCCCCCCCCCCGGCCGGGCCCGCGTCCGCCGCCCGTCCGTCCGGCCCCGGCCGGGCGTCAGGCGGCGTAGAGCTCCTCGATGTCCTGCGCGTAGTGCGTGATGATCGCGTGCCGGCGCATCTTCAGCGACGGCGTCAGCAGGCCGTCCTCCAGCGAGAACTCCTTGGGCAGCAGGCGGAACGCCCGGATCGACTCCGCCCGGGAGACCGCGGTGTTGGCGGCCGCCACCGCCCGCTGCACCTCCAGGTGCAGCTCCTCGTCGGCGAGCGCGCCCCACACGTCCAGCTGCTCCCGGCCGCGCAGCTTGAGCCAGTGTGCGAGCGCCTGGGCGTCCAGCGTGATCAGCGCCGCGACGTACGGCCGGTTGTCGCCCACCACCAGGCACTGGGCGATCAGCGGGTGGGATCTGACCCGCTCCTCCAGGGCGCCGGGGGCGAGGTTCTTGCCGCTGCTGGTGACGATCAGTTCCTTCTTGCGGCCGGTGATGGTGAGGTAGCCGTCCTCGTCCAGGCTGCCGAGGTCGCCGGTGGCGAGCCAGCCGTCGACCAGCGCGGCCGCCGTGCACTGCGGGTGGTTGAGGTAGCCGGCGAAGACCGTGCCACCGGCCACCCAGACCTCGCCGTCGTCGGCGATCGCGACCGAGGCGCCCGGCACCGGCCGCCCCACCGTGCCGAACTTGGGCCGGCCCGGCGGGTTCGCGGTGATCGCGGCCGAGGTCTCGGTGAGGCCGTACCCCTCGTAGACGGTCATCCCGGCGCCGGCGAAGAACAGCCCGAGCTCGCGGCCGAGCGCGGAGCCGCCGGACATCACGTTGCGGACCCGGCCGCCGAGCACCGCGCGCAGCCGCTGGTAGACCATCCGCTCGTAGGCGGCGTGCCGCACCCGCAGGGCCGGGCTCGGCCCGGCGCCGTGGCCGAGCGCCCGGCGCTCCCTGGCCGCCGCCCAGGCGACCGCGGTCTCCGCCGCCTGGTCGAACAGGTCCGCCCGGCCGCTCTCCTCGGCCGCCTCCCGGGCGCGCTGGTAGATCTTCTCGAAGACATAGGGGACGGCGTGCAGGAAGGTCGGCCGGAAGGAGGCCAGCGCGGGCAGCAGGGTGTCGGTGGAGAGCTGGCCGTGGTGGCCGATCCGGATGCCGCCGCGGACGGCCGCGACCTGCACCATCCGGCCGTACACATGGGCGAGCGGGAGGAAGAGCAGGGTCGCCGGCGGGACGCCGCCGGTGTCCCGGAACACCTCGCCCCAGCCGTCCAGCAGTGCGTCGGCCTCGGCGGCGAAGTTCCCGTGGGTCAGCAGGCAGCCCTTGGGCCGCCCGGTGGTGCCCGAGGTGTAGATGACGGTGGCCACCGAGTCCGCGGTGACGCCCAGCCGCTGGCGGTGCACCAGGGAGTCCGGCACGCCGAGGCCGTCCTCGGTCAGCATGCCGACGCAGTCGCGGTCCAGCTGCCAGATGCCGGTGAGCTCGGGCAGCGCGTCGCAGACCGCGCCCACCGTCATCGCGTGGTCCTCGCTCTCCACCACGCACGCGACCGCCTGGGTCTCGGCGAGGATCCAGCGGACCTGCTCGGGTGCGGAGGTCGGGTACACCGGGACGGGGATCGCGCCGATCGACCACAGGGCGTAGTCGAACAGCGTCCACTCGTAGCAGGTGCCGGACATCACCGCGACGCGGTCGCCGTACCGCACCCCGCGGGTCAGCAGGCCCTTGGCCAGCGCCAGCACCTCGTCGCGGAAGCCGAGCGCGGTCACCGGCTCCCATCCGCCGTCGCGGGCGCGGGAGAGCTGGACGAGGCTGGGGCGCTGCTCCGCGGTGTCGTAGACGGAGTCGGCCAGTCCGCCGGCGGCGGGCCCGGACCGGGAGGGGTTGCTGATTTCGCGCACACTGCCCCCGGTGACCTCGGCGCCGCCCGTGCGGGCGGGCCGAGCGGGCCCGCCCGGGCCGGCGAGCACCGGCCGGACGGATCGCAGCGAAGTTACCGGATCGTCGGGATCCTGCCCAGAGGAGACGGCTCCCCGGCACGGCGCGCGCCGCCAGGTGTCGGGAGAGAGCGTTCACCCGGAGAGCAATTCCGGATCATTCGGACAGGCTCGTTCGGGGTGGGCGTCGACCCTTCGAACGGGTGGTCAGGCCGTAGTAGGCTCGCGCAGATCCACCGGCCGGGCTCCCACCCGGGCGGCTCTGTCCCACCCGGGAGGCGTTCCGCCCGCCCGAACCGCTTCCCTGTCCGCGCCTGGCTCCATCCCCTCCGAGGACTCCATGCGTCTGCGCAGCAGCTCGATCCGCGCGAAGATCATCGCGCTGCTCATGGTGCCCATCGTGGCGCTCGGCGGGTTGTGGATCTACGCGACGCTCATCACCACCGGCGACGTGTTCAGCCAGCTCGACGTCAGCTCCACCTACCACGACCTGGTCCGCCCGGTGGACCGCTACACCCTGGACCTCCAGGAGGAGCGCCGCACCGGCGTGCTTCGGCTCGCCGACGGCGGCGCCGGCGGCCAGGCCGCCAAGGACTCCTACGAGCACGCCCAGGCCGCCACCGACAGCAGCCTGCGCGAACTGCGCGACCTCACCTCCACCTCGTCCATCGGCAAGCTCGACCCCCAGCAGCGGGTCAAGTACCAGGACATCCTCACCGCGGCCGACCAGCTCCCGGCCATCCGCAGCCAGGCCGCCCGCGAGGCGGTCAGCTGGGACCACGAGCTCGCCGCCTACAGCGAGCTGGTCGAGACGGTCTTCCCGTTCCGCTCCTCCTTCGCCGGCCGGCAGAGCGGCCAGCTGCCGCGGCAGACCACCCTGCTCAACGAGCTGGTCCGCTCCCGCGAGTACCTCTCCCGGGAGACCGCCGCGATGCAGGCGCTGCGGCTCACCGACCACCCCTACCCGCAGCAGTTCCAGGTCGCCCTGGACAACATGCACGCCCAGCAGGCCCTGTTCAGCGTCTACGTCGGCGAGCTCGACCTCCAGGACCAGCGCGACTACGCCGACCTGCGCAGCTCCGACGCGTGGATGGCGCTGGCCGCCGCCGAGGCGACCTTCGACAGCGCGGTGGACCGCGGCGCGACCGTCCGGGCCAACCCCAAGGACCCGTGGCGGGAGGCCGCACAGCCCTCGCTCACCTCCTTCGCCGACCTCAACACCCGGCTCGCGGACCGGATCGGCGAGCGGGCCCGGTCGTACGCGGTCAACCAGATCGCGCGCGGCGCCATCGCGGGCGCGATCGGCCTGATCGCGGTGGTGCTGTCGGTGATGATCTCCTACCGGATCGGCCGGGGGCTGGTGCGCGAGCTGCTCTCGCTGCGCAACGCGGCCCAGGAGCTGTCCGGCACCAGGCTGCCCGCGATGATGCTGCGGCTGCGCCGCGGCGAGCCGGTCGACATCGAGGCCGAGACCCCCGACCTGGAGTACGGCCCGGCGGAGATCGGCGAGGTCGGCCGCGCCTTCCACGAGGTCCAGCGGGTGGCCGTCGAGGCCGCCGTCGAACAGGCCGAGCTGCGCCGCGGCGTCGCGGCGGTCTTCGTCAACCTGGCCCGCCGCAGCCAGGTCCTCCTGCACCGCCAGCTCACCCTGCTGGACATGATGGAGCGGCGCACAGAGGACCCGGCCGAGCTGGAGGACCTGTTCCGCCTCGACCACCTCACCACCCGCATGCGGCGGCACTCCGAGGGCCTGATCATCCTCTCCGGCGGCTCGCCCGGCCGCGCCTGGCGCAAGCCCGTCCGGATGGTCGACGTGGTCCGCGCGGCGGTCGGCGAGGTGGAGGACTACGCCCGGGTCATCGTCCGGCCGTTCCCCGGCACCGGCCTGCTGGGCAGCGCGGTCGCCGACGTCACCCACCTGGTCGCGGAGCTGGTCGAGAACGCCACGGTGTTCTCCCCGCCGCACACCCAGGTGACCGTGCAGGGCGAGGTGGTCGCGCACGGCTTCTGCCTGGAGATCGACGACCGCGGCCTCGGGCTCGGCGAGCACGCGCTGGAGGAGATCAACCAGCGCCTCGCGGTGGAGCAGGAGTTCGACCTGGCCGACACCGACCGGCTGGGCCTGTTCGTGGTCAGCCGGCTCGCCCGCCGGCACGGCATCCGGGTCCACCTGCGCCCGTCGCCGTACGGCGGCAGCTCGGCCGTGGTGCTGATCCCGCGCGAGCTGCTCGCCGACGCCAGCGAGGTGATGGCCGACCAGTTCTCCGGCCGGCCGGTGGCCGAGCGCCCGCCCGCCGCGGCCGGCGGGCGGCCCGCGGGCCGCGGGGGGCGCCGCGGGGGGGCGCCCCCAGGCTCGC
>NZ_JBHWBW010000582.1:0-4342 GCF_042735675.1 Kitasatospora sp. NPDC059571 | reverse complement strand
CTCCAGGGCGGAGCGGCCGGGGCAGCGGTCAGGAGATCGAGGCTCAGGCCTCGACGGCCTCGCCCTCGGCGGCGGCCTCCTCCTCCTCGGTGACCTCGGCGGCCTGGGCGCCGATCACCTGGAGGACGACGGCGTCGCCGTCAACGGCCAGCGTGGTGCCCTTGGGGAGGGCGATGTCCTTGGCGTGGATGGAGGCGCCGGCCTCCAGGCCCTCGACGGAGACCGTGACGGACTCGGGGAGGTGGGTGGCCTCGGCCTCGATCGGCAGCGCGTTCAGGACGTGCTCCAGCAGGTTGCCGCCGGGGGCCAGCTCGCCCTCGGTGTGCACCGGGATCTCGACGGTGACCTTCTCGCCGCGCTTCACCAGGAGCAGGTCGACGTGCTCGATGGAGCGCTTGATGGCCTCGCGCTGGACGGCCTTCGGCAGCACGTACTCGTCCTTGCCCTCGATCGGCACGACCAGCAGGGCGTTCGGGGTCTTCAGGGCCATCATCAGGTCGTGGCCGGGAAGGTTCAGGTGGACCGGGGCGTGGCCGTGGCCGTAGACGACACCGGGGACCAGGCCGGCGCGACGGGCGCGGCGCGCGGCACCCTTGCCGAACTCGGTGCGGGCTTCGGCGGCAAGGCGGATCTCGGACACGACTGCACTCCTCGTTGAGAAAAACTGGCGCGGGTGCAGGAACGACAAAACCGCCGGGCCACACCCTCAAGTACCTTGGGGCAAGCTCGGCGGCGACGACTGATGTGCAGCGCGTCGATCACGGTTGCGGCACCCGCACGGGCACGCGGCATCCCTCGCCGAGCAGTTTCACGAGTCTAACCGGTGCCGGCGTCAACCGGGAAATCGGCCCCCCCGCCGGGGGCCCGCGGGGGCGGCCCCCCTCGCCGTGGTCGGCGCCGAGGGCGGCGGCACCGAACTCGTCCTCAAGGCCCTGCAGATCAGCCGCACCCTGTGCCCCTCGCTGTCGCTCGGCGCGATGGACGCCGCGCTGCGCCTGCTGGTCCGCTTCAGCCGCGAGCGCGAGCTGTACGGGCGCCGGCTCGCCGACCTGCCGCTCACCCGGCGCACCCTCGCCGACGCCTACGCCGACCTGCTGCTCTGCGAGGCGCTGAGCACCGTCGCCACCCGCAGCATCCAGGCCCTGCCGGGCGAACTGAGCATCACCGCCGCGGTGGCCAAGTACCTGGTGCCCACCATCGGGGACGAGGTGATCGGCGCGCTCGGGCACCTGCTCGGCGCCCGGTCCTTCCTCGCCGACCACTACGCGCACGGGATGTTCCAGAAGATCGCCCGGGACCACCGGATCGTCGGCATCTTCGACGGCAACACCCTGGTCAACCTCTACTCCCTGGTCGCCCAGTTCCGCGGGCTCGCCCGCGGCTACCGGCGCCGGCCCCAGCAGCCGCTGCCCGCCGAGCTGTTCGGCCTCGACCGGGCGCTGCCGCCGTTCGCACCGGACGCCCTCGCGCTGGTCTCCCGCCCCGGCAGCTCCGTCCTCGGCGCCCTCCCCGACCTGGTCGCGGCGCTGCGGGAGGAGGCCCGGGAGCGCCCGGCGCTGGGCCCGGCGCTCGCCGCCGCCGAGGAACTCGCCGCTGCCGCGGCCGCCCTGCACGAGAGCCTCGGCGGCCGGGTCGAGTCCGTCACCGGCACCTCACCGGAGAGCTTCGAGCAGGCCCGCGCCTACACGCTCTGCTTCGCCGGCGCGGCCGCCCTCGGCCTGTGGCTGCACAACCACGACGCCCACCAGGACGACCCGCCGTGGCGCGACGGCCGCTGGCTGCACGCCGTGCTCGACCGGGTGCTGCGCCGGCTGCCGGGACCGCGCCGCCGCGACACCGCCGCGCCCGCCCCCTCCGAGGAGCTGGCCGACGCCCTGACCCACCAGTACGAGCAGGGCCTCCTGTTCTCGCTGCTGCACTGCCCGATCGCCGAGGGACCGCCATCATGCTGAACCCGACCACCACCCTCCCCGCGCCCGCCGAGGCGGCGCCCGACGCCGTCGACGCGCGGGTCGCCCGGCTGGAGGCGCTGTTCGGCGACCCCGCCCGCGCCGACAACCCGCTCGGCCACGCCGCACTGCTGGAGGCGGACGAGGCCGGCCGGCTCGTCCCCGAGGGCGAGAAGCTGCTGGACGCCTTCGGCCTCAACCACGAGTTCGTGCCCGCCGCGCTCGGCGGCCGGCTGCGCCGGGTCGACGACCTCGTCCGGGTGCTGCGCCCGGTCTTCCGCCGGGACGCCTCGCTCGGCCTCGGCTACGGCGTCACCTCCTTCCTGGCCGCGGTCGCGGTCTGGTCGGCGGGCAGCCCCGAGCAGCGCCGCCGGACGGCCGACCTGCTGCTGGGCGGCGGCAAGCTCGCCATCGCCTACCACGAGCTCGCGCACGGCAACGACTTCGTCCGCAACGAGTTCCGGGCCGAGGCGGCGGACGGCGGCTACCTGCTGCACGGCCGCAAGGAGGTCATCAACAACGCCGAACGCGCCGCCGGCCTGGTGCTGTTCAGCCGCACCTCGCCCGAGCCCGGCAGCCGCAGCCACTCCGTGCTGCTGATCGACAAGGCCGGCCTGGACCCGGACCGCTACGACCACCTGCCGCGGTACAGGACGGTCGGCGTGCGCGGCTGCGAGATCGGCGGCTTCGACTTCCGGGACTGCCCGGTACCGGCCGACGCCCTGGTCGGCGCGGCCGGCGACGGGGTGGAGACCGCCCTGCGGTCCTTCCAGATCACCCGCAGCGCCGTGCCCGGCATGGTGCTCGCCGGGGCCGACACCGCGCTGCGCACCGTGGTCGGCTTCGCCGCCGGGCGCCGGCTGTACGGCCGCCACGCGCTCGACATCCCGCACGCCCGCGCCGCCCTCGCCGGGGCCTTCACCGACCTGCTGATCTGCGACAGCCTCTCGCTGGCCGGCACCCGCGCCGTCCACCTGCTCCCCGAGCAGACCAGCGTGTACGCCGCCGCCGTGAAGTACCTGGTGCCCAAGGTGCTGAACGAGACCATGTACGACGTCTCGATCGTGCTCGGCGCCAACTCCTACGTCCGCGAGGGCGACTTCGGTATCTTCCAGAAGCACGTCCGGGACATCCCGATGACCAGCCTCGGCCACGCCGGCTCCGCCGCCTGCCAGGCGACGATCATCCCGCAGCTGCCCCGGCTGGCCCGGCGCTCCTGGCCGGGCGGCGGCGAACCCGCCCCGGACGCCCTGTTCCGGCTGCACGAGGACCTGCCGCCGCTGGACACCGACCGGCTGGTGCTGGCCGCCGGCCAGGACGGCCTGGTCGGCTCCCTGCTGGCCGGCGCCGATCGGCTGGCCGGCCCGGACGGGCCCGACGCCGCCTCGTACGGCACCGAACTGCGCGCCCTGGCCGCCGGGCTGACGGCCGAGCTGCGCCGCCTCCAGGAGGAGTGCGACCAGCTGCGCCCGCAGGACCGCACCACCCTGGCCAACCCGCACGCCTACGCCCTCGCCGACCGCTACGCGCTGGTGCTCGCCGCCGCCGCCTGCCTCGGCGTCTGGCAGCAGCAGCGCGGCACGGACGCCTTCCTGGCCGACCCGGCCTGGCTGGTGGCGGCCCTGCTGCGGATCACCCGCCGGCTCGGCCTGCCGGTGCCCGACGGCGTCACCGATCCGGCCGACCACATGCTCCACGAGCTGCTCGCCCGGCACGAGGGCCGCCGCAGCCTCGACCTGTACGACACGCCGCTCGCCCGATGACGCGCGAGCCGACCACCAACGAGAGGGGGCACACGATGGGGACGTCCGGTGCCGACCGCCTGGAGCACGAGTTCCGCGAGTGGCTGCTGGACCGGGTCGCCGAGTACGCGCGGCGCCCGCGGTCCGAGATCAGGGTCTCCGTGCCGTTCGCGGAGTACGGCCTCGACTCGGTCGCCGCGCTCAGCCTGTTCGGCGACCTGGAGGACGCCTTCGGGCTGTACCTGGAGCCGACCGTGGCCTGGGATCACCCGACCGTCGAGGCGCTCGCCCGGTACCTGGTGACCGAGGCGGCCGCCGCCGATCCGGCCCGGTGAGCGCCGCCCCGGCCCGGATGCGGCTGGCCGCCGCGGCCACCGCCCTGCCCGGCCCGCCGGTGGGCAACGCGGAGCTGGGCGCCCGGCTGGGGCTCGCACCCGACTGGATCGACCTGTTCATCGGCACCCGCACCCGGCACTTCGCGGTCGACCTCGCCGACGGGACGGTCCGGTACGGCCTGGCCGACCTCGCCCAGGAGGCCGGCCGCACCGCCCTCGCCCGGGCCGGGCTCGGCCCCGGCGGCGTGGACTTCCTGGTGCTGGCCACCGCCACCCCGGACGCCCGGTTGGCGGCCACCGCCGCGGTGGTCGCCGC
>NZ_JBHWBW010000581.1:0-4355 GCF_042735675.1 Kitasatospora sp. NPDC059571 | reverse complement strand
ACCTCGCGACCCACCCCTTGGCAAGGTGATGCTCTACCAACTGAGCCACGTCCGCATGCTTCTTCTGTTGTACTGCTGTGTTGCTCGAACACTGCGAGCGGACGACGAGATTCGAACTCGCGACCCTCACCTTGGCAAGGTGATGCTCTACCAACTGAGCCACGTCCGCACGGTGCCTGGGCACCGACCGCCTCTCCCGGCTGCCTTTCGGCCTCCGGTTGCGGCGACGAGAAATACTCTACCCCATCGATCGGAGTGCTCGCCCCACCCTTTCCCCCGGGGGGTACCGGGGCGGGGCGGCGCCGACCTCAGTTGGCCTCGGCGAACTGCTCGTAGACGTGCTTGGGGATGCGGCCGCGGGCCGGGAGTTCCATGCCGTGCGACTGCGCCCAGGCCCGGACGGCGGCCGGGTCGGGGGTGAGTGCGGTACGGCGGAAGGACTTGCCCGTGCGGCTCTGCCGGCGGCCGGCCGCGACGAACGGGGCGAGGGCCTCGCGCAGCTTCTCCGCGTTCTCCACGGACAGGTCGATCTCGTACGACTTCCCGTCGACTCCGAAGTGGACGGTTTCCGCGGCGGCGCCGCCGTCCAGGTCGTCGGAGAGCGTGACGACTACACGCTGAGCCATGGGTGTCAATCCTCTCGGGCAATTCGGCCGCCGGGTGCTGGATGCCCGGTGACCCGTCCGCCGGGGGCGCGAGGGTGCGCGACGGCAGGCGGACATGCCGTGCCGAAAGGCAGCCTCGGCCGCCCTCGGTCGCCCTATTCTGCACCCAAAGCCGCCGGAAATCGAAGTCCCCGGCATTCCTTTTTCCGTAAATTCACGAGACTTCACCGGTGCGCGGATAGCAGCGGATACGATGTGGTCGATCTGTCCGGTGTGCCGGTATTCGGACGTTCTCGGCGGCGCCGCCGACGGCGGATTGAATCGCCGGGAAAGGCCGTCCGGGAGGGCCCGTGGAGGCCCGGAGCCCTTGTCGCGTAAGGGGCGTTTGTCTACGCGCGTCACGAAGGTGCGCCCGCCGAGGGCCCCGAAATCCCGGGTAGTCTGAAGGTCCCCCGCCTTCACGCAATCACCACCGGGAGTGCCAGTGGCACGCGTCGTAGTCGACGTCATGCTCAAGCCGGAGATCCTCGACCCCCAGGGACAGGCGGTGCAGCGTGCACTGCCGCGTCTCGGCTTCGCCGGGATCGCCGACGTCCGCCAGGGCAAGCGTTTCGAGCTGGAGCTGGAAGGGCCGGTCGACGACGCCGCGCTCGCCCGTATCCGCGAAGCCGCCGAGACCTTCCTCGCCAACACCGTGATCGAGGACTTCACCGTCCGCGTCGAGGAGGAGGGCAAGTGACCACCCGAGTCGGCGTCGTCACTTTCCCCGGTTCCCTCGACGACCGCGACGCCCAGCGCGCGGTCCGCCTCGCCGGCGCGGAGCCGGTCGCCCTCTGGCACCGCGACAAGGACCTGCACCAGGTCGACGCGGTCGTGCTGCCCGGCGGATTCTCCTACGGCGACTATCTCCGCTGCGGTGCCATCTCCCGCTTCTCGCCGGTCATGGACACCATCATCGAGCAGGCCCGGCTGGGAATGCCCGTCCTCGGTATCTGCAACGGCTTCCAGGTCCTCTGCGAATCGCACCTGCTGCCCGGTGCGCTCACCCGCAACGACTCGCTGCACTTCGTCTGCCGCGACCAGAAGCTGCGCATCGAGAACGACAACACCGCGTGGACGCGCGATTACTCGGCCGGCCAGGAAATCGTCGTCCCGCTGAAGAACGGCGAGGGCCGCTTCGTCGCCGACGAGCACGTGCTGGACGCACTCGAGGCGGAGGGCCGCGTGGTCGCCCGCTACCTGGATGTGAACCCCAACGGTTCGTACCGCGACATCGCCGGCATCACCAACGCCGCCGGCAACGTCGTCGGCCTGATGCCGCACCCGGAGCACGCCGTGGAGCCGCTCACCGGCCCGACCACCGAGGGCCTGGGCTTCTTCACTTCCGTCCTGAAGCAGCTGGTGAACGCCTGATGACCCTCGACACCGTCAAGAACGCCGAGCAGACCCCGGACGCGGCCCAGCCCTGGGCCGAACTCGGCCTCAAGGAGGACGAGTACACCCGGATCCGCGAGATCCTCGGCCGCCGCCCGACCGGCGCCGAGCTGGCGATGTACTCCGTCATGTGGTCCGAGCACTGTTCGTACAAGAGCTCCAAGGTCCACCTGAAGCAGTTCGGCGAGAAGGCCCCGCAGAACGACGCCATGCTCGTCGGCATCGGCGAGAACGCCGGCGTCGTCGACGTCGGCCAGGGCTACGCGGTCACCTTCAAGGTGGAGTCGCACAACCACCCGTCGTACATCGAGCCCTACCAGGGCGCGGCCACCGGCATCGGCGGCATCGTCCGCGACATCCTGGCGATGGGCGCGCGCCCGGTCGCCGTGATGGACCCGCTGCGCTTCGGTGCGGCCGACCACCCGGACACCCGGCGCGTGCTGCCCGGCATCGTCGCGGGCATCGGCGGCTACGGCAACTGCCTGGGCCTGCCCAACATCGGCGGCGAGGTCGTCTTCGACCCCTGCTACCAGGGCAACCCGCTGGTCAACGCGCTCTGCGTCGGCGTGATGAAGCACGAGGACATCCACCTCGCCAAGGCCTCCGGCCCCGGCAACAAGGTCATCCTCTACGGCGCCCGCACCGGCGGCGACGGCATCGGCGGCGTCTCCGTGCTCGCCTCGGAGACCTTCGACGCCACCGGCCCGGCCAAGCGCCCCGCCGTCCAGGTCGGCGACCCCTTCCAGGAGAAGCTGCTCATCGAGTGCACCCTGGAGATCTTCAAGGAGGACCTGGTCGCGGGCATCCAGGACCTCGGCGGCGCCGGCCTGTCCTGCGCCACCTCGGAGCTGGCCTCGGCCGGCACCGGCGGCATGCGGATCGAGCTGGACACCGTGCCGCTGCGCGACAACACGCTCTCGCCGGAGGAGATCCTCATGAGCGAGTCGCAGGAGCGCATGTGCGCCATCGTCGAGCCGGGCAAGGTCGACCGCTTCCTGGAGATCTGCGAGAAGTGGGACGTCATCGCCACCGTCATCGGTGAGGTGACCGACGGCGAGCGCCTGGAGATCTTCTGGCACGGCGAGCAGGTCGTGGACGTGCCGCCGCGCACCGTCGCCCACGAGGGCCCGACCTACCAGCGCCCGTTTGCCCGCCCGAGCTGGCAGGACGCACTCCAGGCCGACGCCCCGACGGCGGAGCGCCTGAAGCGCCCGGCGAACGGCGCCGAGCTCAAGGACGCGCTCCTCAAGCTCGCCGGCTCGCCGAACCAGGCCTCCAAGGCCTGGATCACCGACCAGTACGACCGCTACGTGCTCGGCAACACGGTCCTCTCGGTCGGCGAGGACTCCGGCATGATCCGGATCGACGAGGAGACCGACCTCGGTGTCTCCGTCGCCACCGACGGCAACGGCCGCTACACCAAGCTGGACCCGTACACCGGCGCCCAGCTGGCCCTCGCCGAGGCGTACCGCAACGTCGCGGCCGGCGGCGCCAAGCCGCTCGCCGTCTCCGACTGCCTCAACTTCGGCTCCCCCGAGGACCCGGATGTGATGTGGCAGTTCGCCGAGGCGACCCGCGGCCTCGCCGACGCCTGCCAGGTGCTCGGCACCCCGGTCACCGGCGGCAACGTCTCGCTGTACAACCAGACCGGCGACGTCGCCATCCACCCGACCCCGGTGGTCGCGGTGCTCGGCGTCATCGACGACGTCACCCGGCGCACCCCGGTCGGCTTCGGCGAGCAGGGCCAGCTGCTGTACCTGCTCGGCGACACCGCGGACGAGCTCGGCGGCTCCGCCTGGTCGCAGGTCGCCCACGGCCACCTCGGCGGCCTGCCGCCCAAGGTGGACCTGGAGCGCGAGCGGCTGCTCGGCGAGATCCTGATCGCGGCCTCCCGCGACGGCATGGTCGACGCCGCGCACGACCTCTCCGACGGCGGCCTGGGCCAGGCCCTGGTGGAGAGCTGCCTCAAGGGCGGCAACGGCGCCCGCGTGGTGGTCCCGGAGGGCATCGACCCGTTCGTGTTCCTCTTCTCCGAGTCGGCCGGCCGCGCCGTGGTGGCCGTGCCGCGCAGCGAGGAGGTCCGGTTCAACGACATGTGCGGTGCGCGCGGCCTGCCGGTCGCCCGGATCGGTGTCGTGGACGGCGACGCGCTCGACGTCCAGGGCCAGTTCACGGTCACGCTGGCGGAGCTGAAGGACGCCCACACCGGCGTCATCGAGGCCCTGCTGGCCTGATCGGCGCGAACCCGTCCGAGGGGCGGGGGGGGGGGGGGGCCCCGCCCGCCCCCCGCGGGGGCGGCGGGGGGGGGCGCCCCCG
>NZ_JBHWBW010000580.1:0-4377 GCF_042735675.1 Kitasatospora sp. NPDC059571 | reverse complement strand
GCGGGGGGGCCCCCCCCCCGCCCCCCGCGGCACCCCCGGCCCCCGCCCCCCCCCCCGCCGCCGGGCGGGCCGCGGGGGGCCCCCCGCCGCCCTCGCCCTCACCGGCACGCTCGCCCTCACCGCCTGCGGTTCCGGCGGCGACGCGGGCACCGGCGCCGCCACGGTGCGCAAGGAGAGCAGCAGCTCCGCGTACCAGGGCAGCGTGCTCAGCAAGCACTTCGACAAGCCCGACCTGGTGCTCACCGACACCTCCGGGCAGCCCTTCGACCTGCGCAAGCAGACCGCCGGGCATCCGACGCTGCTGTTCTTCGGCTACACCAGCTGCCCGGACGTCTGCCCGACCACGATGGGCGACATCGGCGTCGCGATGGCGAAGCTCCCCGCCGAGGAGCAGAAGAAGATCGACGTGGTGTTCGTCTCCACCGACCCCGTGCGGGACACCCCCAAGGTGCTCCGCACCTGGCTCGACTCGATGGGCAAGGGCTTCATCGGCCTGACCGGCGACCTCGCCAAGGTCAAGACCGCCGCCCGCCCGCTCGGAGTCGTGGTGCAGGACCCGGTGGTCAACCCGGACGGCACGGTCACCTCGGCGCACGGCGCCCAGGTGCTGGCCTTCCTGCCGCAGGACGACAAGGCGCACCTGCTGTACCTGGGCAACAGCTCGGTCGACACCTACGCGCACGACCTGGCGCTGTTCGCCAAGGGCGTCCCGGCATGAGCCGCGCCTTCCGCCGCACCGCGCTGCTCGGCGCCGGACTGGCCGCCGTGCTGACGGCCGGGACGATAGCCGTGGCCTGCGGCCCGGGCTCCGGGGACGCGCAGGCCAGGCTGAGCGTCAGCGACGGCTACGTCCCGCTGCCCGCCCTGCCCGGCGGGATGGGGGCCGGCTACCTGACCGTCCGCAACACGGGCGGCGGAACCGACCAGCTCGTCCGGGTCACCAGCCCGAACGCGGGCTCGGTCACCCTGCACAGCTCCGGCGCCACCTCGATGTCCGAGGTGAGCAGCCTCAAGGTGCCGGCCCACGGCACCCTGGAACTCGCCCGCGGCGGCCACCACCTGATGATCATGGGCTGGCAGCGCCGGCCCGCCGTCGGCGACGTGCTCGAACTGGACCTCACCTTCGCCAAGAGCGGGACCATCGCCGTCAAGGTGCCGGTCAAGCCGCTCACCTACCGACCGGGGAGCTGACACCGATGCCACGGAGAGTCGCCACGCTGCTGGCCGTCCTGGCCGCGGCCGTCGGGGTGCTGCTGGGCGGCGCCGTACCGGCCGGCGCGCACGCCGCCCTGGTCGGCACCGACCCGGCCCAGGGGTCGGTCGCCGCGACGGCGCCGACCGCCGTCACGCTGACCTTCAGCGAGGGCGTCTCGCTCTCCGCCGACTCCGTCCGGGTGCTCGACCCGGCCGGCAAGGCGGTCGACAACGGCGACGCCGCGCACGCCGACGGCAAGAACGACACCGCGCGGGTGACCCTGCGCGGCGGGATCGGCAACGGCACCTACACGGTCGCCTGGCGGGCGGTCTCCGAGGACTCCCACCCGGTCGGCGGCGCCTTCACCTTCTCCATCGGCGCCCCGTCGGACACCTCCGTCTCCCCCTCCGCCGTGCAGGGCGCCGACGCCGACCCGGCGGTCGCCTTCGCCTACGGCACCGCGCGCACCGTCGCGTACGCCGCGTTCGCGCTGCTGGTCGGCGCCGCCGCGTTCGTGCTGATCTGCTGGCCGCGGGGAGCGGCCCTGCGGTCGGTGCAGCGGCTGCTGATGACCGGCTGGATCGCGCTGCTCGTCTCCACCGTCGCCGTCCTGCTGCTGCGCGGCCCGTACGAGCGCGGCACCGGTCTCGCCCAGGCCCTCGACCTGTCGCTGGTGCGCACCACCCTGGACGAGCGGATCGGCACGGCGCTCGCCGCCCGGCTGCTGCTGCTCGCCGCCGGCGGCGTGTTCCTCTCGCTGCTGGTCGGGCAGCTCGGCCAGGAGGCCGAGCAGGAGGACGACGCCGGGGACGAGCGGGCGGCGGTCACCGGGGCCGGTGCGGAGGAGGACGGCAGCGAGGACGAGCTCGCCGAGCTGGAGCGGCGGGCCGCCCAGCGGCCGCTGCGCGACGCCCGGCTCGGCCTCGGGGTCGCCGGGTCGGTGCTGGCGGTCGCGCTGGCCGCCACCTGGGTCGGCGCCGACCACTCCTCGGTCGGCATCCAGGTGCCGCTGGCCCTGCCCGTGGCGGCCCTGCACCTGCTGGCCATGGCGCTCTGGCTGGGCGGCCTGGCCACCCTGCTGGCCGGTCTGCGGCACCGGGTGCCGCTCGCCGCGGTGGAGCGCTTCTCCACGATCGCGCTGGGCTCGGTCACCGTGCTGGCCGTCACCGGCGTCTACCAGTCCTGGCGCGGCCTCGGCGGCTGGGGCGCGCTGGTGGACACCGACTACGGGCGGCTGCTGCTCGTGAAGGTGGGCTGCGTGGCGGCGATGGTCGGCCTGGCCTGGATCTCCCGCTCCTGGGTGTCCCGGCTCCGGAAGGCCGGGGACGAGGCGGGGACGGCCGACTCGGCCGAGGCCGCCGGGCCGGTCGCGGCCGCCGTGACCGCCGACCGGACCACCGCCTCGTCCCAGGCCGGAACGGACACCGGAGGGGACTCCCCGCCGGACGCCGGACCGGACGCCGATCCGCGGCGGCAGGCCCAGCTGGCCCGCCAGCGGGCCGCCCGCGCCGACGCCGAGGATCGCCGGGCCCGGGACGGCGGACCGGCCCGCGCCGGGCTGCGCCGCACCGTCCTGGCCGAGACCGGGATGGCGGTCGCCGTGCTGGTGGTGACCACCCTGCTCACCAACTCGCCGCCCGGGCGGGTGGCCCAGGCGGCGGCCGCCGCCGCCCCGCAGTCGCCGGCCTCCCCCGGGGCGAGCGCCGTCCCCGGCCGGAACACGGTGCTGACCATGGCGTACGACACCGGCGGCAGCACCCCGAACGCCAAGGGCACGGCCAAGGTCACCGTGAACCCGGTCGCCGTCGGCCCGAACACCGTCGGCCTGGAACTGGACGACAGGACCGGCAGGCCGGCCCAGGTGCCGGAGGTCGAGCTGGCCTTCACCCTGCCGGACCGCGACCTCGGCCCGCTGCCGGTGACGCTCACCGCACAGGGCGCCGGCCGCTGGTCGGGCACCGCCCAGCTGCCGCTGGCCGGGCAGTGGGTGGTCTCGGTGACCGTCCGCTCGTCGGACATCGACCAGTCGACCGCGACCGCGCAGCTGAAGGTCGGCTGACCGCGCGGGGGCGCGGCCGCGGGCAGCTCCGCGGCCGCGCCCACTGGGCGGAACGCGGTCCGGGCGGCCGCCGCGAGTGACTATGGTGGCAAGCCGAATCGTGCACAGCACCACCCTGCGTTCGGAGGCGGCCATGTCGGCGACCCGCTACACCTACCTCGGGCCCGCGGGCACGTTCACCGAGGCGGCGCTGCGCACCCTCCCGGAGGCGGCGACCCGCGAGCTGGTGCCGGTGGCATCCGTCCCCGCGGCGCTGGACGCGGTGCGGGCCGGCGAGGCCGGCGGCGCGTTCGTGGCCGTGGAGAACTCGGTGGAGGGCCCGGTCACGGCCACCAGCGACGAGCTGGTCAACGGCACCCCCCTGATGATCTACCGCGAGGTGCTGCTGCCCATCACCTTCGCGCTGCTGGTACGCCCCGGCACCGGCCTGGACGGGATCAAGACGATCACCAGCCACCCGGTGGCCCAGCCGCAGGTCCGCCGCTGGCTGGCCGCCAACCTGCCGGACGCCCAGTGGGAGGCGTCCTCCTCCAACGCGGACGGCGCCCGGCTGGTCCAGGAGGGCCGGTACGACGCCGCCTTCGCGGGCGCGTTCACCGCGGCGCTGTACGGGCTGGAGGTGCTGGTCCCGGACGTCAACGACGCGGCCAACGCCACCACCCGGTTCCTGCTCGTCGGCCGGCCGGGCCGGGTGGCCTCCCCGACCGGCCTGGACAAGACCTCGATGGTGGTCTGGCTGCCGGACGACCACCCGGGTGCACTGCTGGAGCTGCTCCAGGAGTTCGCCGTCCGCGGCATCAACCTGATGCGGATCGAGTCGCGGCCCACCGGCGAGGGCATGGGGAGCTACTGCTTCCTGATCGACTGCGAGGGGCACCTCAGCGAGCGCCGGGTGAGCGAGGCGCTGATGGGCCTCAAGCGGATCTGCCCCCAGGTCCGGTTCCTCGGGTCGTACCCGCGGGCGGACCACGGCAGCCCGCGGCCGATGCGTCCCGGCACCTCGGACGGGGATTTCGCCGCCGCCTCGGACTGGCTCGCGCGATGCCTCGACGGCCGCGGCGATATCTGAGCCGACCCGATCACTTTCAGTCGATCCCGGTCTTTTTTCGACACGCCGGAAGGT